>CAMDSN010000001.1 GCA_945907225.1 Flavobacterium psychrophilum
GTTGTAATTGCTACTAAGTTTTTCCCATCAACTAATCCGACGGCTGCATTTTTGTCAACATTAGCTACTTTCGCTGCTGGATTTGTAGTCCGGCCCTTTGGTGCCCTTTTCTTTGGAAGATTGGGAGATATGATAGGGAGGAAATACACGTTTATGGTTACACTACTTTTAATGGGAGGCGCTACTTTTTTAATTGGATGCATCCCTAGTTATGATTCTATAGGATATTTGGCCCCTGTATTAGTATTAATTCTACGATTATTACAAGGCTTAGCGCTTGGAGGTGAATATGGAGGTGCTGCAACTTATGTAGCAGAACATTCCCCTGTTGGGGAGCGTGGTTTTTGGACCTCTTGGATACAAACTACAGCCACAGTGGGACTATTTATATCTTTGATGGTAATTTTAGCAACAAAGAACGTTCTCACAGCAGAGCAATTTGATGATTGGGGCTGGAGGGTACCCTTTTGGGTTTCTATTTTAATGGTGATTATTTCCTATTTAATTAGAACCAATATGGATGAATCCCCAGTTTTTGCAAAAGCAAAGTTAGAGGGGAAAACTAGTTCGAATCCTATTAAAGACAGCTTTGGTAATAAATACAACCTGAAATTTGTTTTATTGGCCCTGTTTGGTGCAACAATGGGTCAAGGGGTTGTTTGGTACACCGGTCAATTTTACGCCATGAATTTTATAAAAACGGTAATGAATGTAGAGTCCTCCCAGGTAGATACATTACTCGGCATTGCTTTAATTTTAGGCACACCCTTTTTTATTTTTTTTGGCTGGCTAAGTGATAAAATAGGCAGAAAATACATCATGATGGCGGGGATTTTATTTGCTGTTCTACTTTATAGGCCTGTTTATAAAGCCATGTATCAAACAACTAATATTGAGAATAAAGTTGAGATTAGACACAAATCAATAACTATTTCTAGTGTAGTGGAGAATAAAAAACAGCTCCTAGATTCGGTTTACACTATAAAAAAGTCCTATTCAGACGGGACAGAACTTTTACAGCTAAAAACAGTATCTCTTGAAAATGGCAGGCCAACACTAGTTGACGGCCATCCAAAAGTTGAAACAGCAACTACAATTAAAATTAATAGTGCCGACAAGTGGAAACTTGTTTTTTTTGTTTTTTTACAGGTTATTTTTGTTACTATGGTATACGGTCCAATTGCAGCTTTTCTAGTTGAAATGTTTCCTGCTAAAATAAGATATACCTCAATGTCACTTCCATATCATGTAGGGAATGGTATTTTTGGCGGTTTGTTGCCAGCTATCTCTACTTATTTTGTAACCCAAGCTAAAGAACAAAATAATCCCGAATATTATCTAGAAGGGTTATGGTATCCTATTATAGTTGCCTCAGTTTGCTTTGTAATAGGGATGATTTATATACGGAATAAAAATGAAAATGCGCACCTTTAACACATTACTTATGAAACAATTAAAAAAAATATTAGGGGTGGTTTGGATAGGATTAGCAATTGCAACGGCCTATTTTTGTATTTTCAAATTTGGATTGCCTAAGTTGCTTTCTTCAAAACAGGAAGATGTTGTTTTTGGTATTATTATTTTGTTTATTTTAACTCCTCTAATTGTTTTCGGACTCACCACGTTTGGATATTTTGCTTTAAAAGGGGAATACGACAAAACCAATTAAATGCCAGATCCAATTTCATTTTCATTTTTTATAAAACGAGATTACAGCATCCGTTTTTACATATAAAAATGAGAAGCTAGGAAATGTTTAAAATAAGGTATTATTTTTAATTAACTTTTACAATTATACAATCAATTTATTTTGCTAAATAGATTTTTTTTATACTTTTACGCACTATGAAAATTGTCCAATCAAAATTGATTCTAGTATTGCTTGTGTTTTTTACGCAATCAATGGCTGTTTTTGGAGCTCCAACACCACCACCGCCGTCTGGAGCGCCACCACCGCCTGGACTTCCCATAGATAGTGGTATAGTTTACTTAGGTCTAGTTTCTATATTCTTTGTGATATTTAAATTATATTACATTAAAAAAGCGTCAAAGTAATATAAATTTAAGTTTTATAATTTAACCCTTTTTCGTTTACTTTTTGAAAGAATGCAATCGCGTAATGTATTTTCCGACAACATCAAATTCTAAATTCACAATTGTACCTACTTTAATATTCTTAAAATTTGTGTGCTCAAATGTATACGGAATTATAGCTACACTAAATTCATTTTCGTTCGAATTTACAACTGTTAAACTAACGCCATTTACAGTTATTGAGCCTTTTTCAATAGTTATATTATTTAAAGAAGGGTCATATTCAAAAGTGAAATACCAACTCCCATTCGTTTCTTCAAAGGATGTGCAATTGCCTTTTTGATCTACATGCCCTTGAATAATATGTCCATCTAATCGATCGCCTAACTTCATGGCTCGTTCTAAATTTATTTCGTCACCAATCCGCCATTCTGATAAATTAGTTTTTGCTATCGTTTCGCTAATAGCGGTTACGGTATATTCTTTGTCATTTATATCAATAACAGTTAGGCAAATTCCATTGTGGGCCAAACTTTGATCAATTTTCAATTCATGTGTTAATGAAGAAGATACAGTAACGTTCATGTTGTCCTGCTGAGTTTCCATGTTTTTTATTATTCCCAGCGTTTCTATTATTCCTGTAAACATTGTGGTTTTATTTTACTAAATTTGCACTTCAAAATTAGCAATAAATAACCAGTTCTTTTTATGAAAAAAACAGAAAATATTATCGTTGGAATTTCAATTGGAGATTTAAATGGTATTGGAAGCGAAGTGGTTCTTAAAACATTTAGTGATCCACGAATGTTAGAACTTTGCACGCCGGTTATTTTTGCAAATGTTAAAGTGATGTCTTTTGTTAAAAAAGCATTAACAATGGAAACGCCACTTAATGGTATAGATAAAATAGATCAAATTATTATTGGAAAAGTAAATGTGCTTTCCATATGGAATGAAGGGGTTGAAATAAATTTTGGCACCAATGACCCTCATATCGGGGAATATGCAATCAAGTCTTTTGAGGCGGCAACAAAAGCTCTAAAAGAGGATCAAATAGATGTTTTGATTACCGCCCCTATCAATAAATCTAATATTCAATCAGAAGCATTTAAGTTTCCCGGACATACTGACTATCTTGATAGTGAGTTGGAGGGGAACGCGCTTATGTTGATGATTCAGGACAAACTAAGGGTTGGTTTATTAACAGATCATATTCCGGTTAATGATATAGCAAAACATTTGACCGAAAAACGTATCCTACAAAAAATAGAAACTATTAGACAATCCCTCATTCAGGATTTTGGAATTAACAAACCAAAAATAGCCGTTTTAGCACTAAATCCTCATGCAGGAGATAATGGGGTTATAGGAAAAGAGGATGATGAACTGCTAAAACCAGTAATAAAAAAAATGTTTGACAAAGGAATTCTAGTTTTTGGCCCTTTCCCTGCCGATGGTTTTTTTGGAAGCAGCCAATATGAAAAATATGATGCCGTAGTTGCCGCTTATCATGATCAAGGTTTAATTCCTTTCAAGACACTGTCATTTGGAGCGGGAGTTAATTATACCGCCGGGTTGAATAAAATTAGAACTTCACCTGACCACGGTACTGCCTTTGAAATTGCAGGAAAAGGAATAGCCGATCACAATTCGTTTAAGGAGGCAGTTTATGCCGCAATTGACATATATAACTCAAGAATCCAGCATCAAGAAATAAGTAGTAATCCTTTAAAAACAAAGGCAAATTAGGCACAATCAAAAAAATGTTTATTTGCGTATTGGATTTGCAATATTTTTATATCTTTGTGCTCCGAAATTTCGGGCTCAAATTGTGGTCTAGATGAAAAGCACTAATACATATTTAATTCCTTTTATAGGGTTAAAAATAGGGAAGCACCACTTTGAATACGAAATTGAGAAAAAGTTCTTTGATTTATTTGCTTTTGATGAATTTGAAAATTGTACAATTCATATAGCAGTTGTTTTAGAAAAAAAAACAACTATTATGGAATTAAGTTTTGCACACAAAGGGACAGTAGTTGTTCCATGTGACCTTACAGGAGAAATGTTTGACTTACCAATTAAAGGGAAAATTAAATTAGTAGTTCAATTTGGAGAAAAATTTAATAATGACAATGAGGAATTGTTAATTTTGCCTCATGGTGAACATCAATTAGATATTGCCCAATACATTTACGAAATGATTGCTCTTTCAATTCCTGTAAAACGAATACACCCGGGAGTAAAAGATGGTACTTTGCAATCAGAAGCTTTGAAAACCTTAAACGAATTGCAAGTAAACGAACAAGAATTATTGAATAAAGAAGAAATTGACCCAAGATGGGACAAATTAAAACAACTATTAACGGATAAATAATATAGTAAAATGGCACATCCTAAGAGAAAAATTTCCAAAACAAGAAGAGACAAAAGAAGAACACATTATAAAGCAACTGTTGCTCAAATCGCAACCTGCCCAATAACGGGAGAAGCACATTTATATCATAGAGCATACTGGCACGAAGGTAAAATGTATTACAGAGGACAAGTTGTTATTGATAAATCAGTAGCCGTTGCCTAATATCAGTTTTTTAAGAAACCAACTCTCACTTTGTGGGAGTTTTTTGTTTTAATATTTTTTTTAAATATCATTACCTAAATTAATTTATCTATTTTTTTGTATTTTTAGACTCTTTTCAATTTAGGAATTGGTGATAATATAGTAAATTTATGAGCAGAATTACCGCCGCAATTACCGCCGTTGGGGCTTATGTCCCCGAATTTGTATTGTCAAATCAACTTTTGGAATCAATGGTTGAAACTAATGACGAGTGGATAACTTCACGAACTGGAATTAAGGAAAGAAGGATATTAAAAGAAAAAGGAAAAGGAACCTCCTTCATGGCTATAAAAGCAGCCAAAGATTTATTAGCTAAATCTAAAGTTAATCCTGAGGAAATAGATTTGGTTATCCTTGCCACCACAACACCTGATATGCTTGTTGCTGCAACCGGAGTTTATGTTGCGAGTCAAATTGGAGCTGTAAATGCTTTTGCTTATGATCTTCAAGCAGCATGTTCAAGTTTTTTATACGGAATGTCAAATGCAGCGGCATACATTGAGTCAGGGAGATATAAAAAAGTACTTTTAATTGGCGCTGATAAAATGTCGTCAATTATAGATTATACAGATAGAGCTACGTGTATCATTTTTGGAGATGGCGCTGGAGCCGTACTTTTTGAACCAAACTATGATGGGCTTGGATTACAAGATGAATTTTTAAAAAGTGATGGAATAGGCAGGGATTATTTAAAAATTGATGCCGGAGGATCTATACTTCCATCTTCAAAAGAAACAGTCGAAAACAGACAACATTATGTTTTTCAAGACGGGAAAACAGTATTTAAATATGCTGTTTCAGGAATGGCTGACGTGAGTGAAAAAATTATGGAACGCAACAATTTAACAAAAAATGATATTAATTGGTTAGTTGCGCACCAAGCAAACAAAAGGATTATTGATGCAACTGCCAATAGAATAGGTATAGAGGAAGATAAAGTATTGGTCAATATTCACCGATATGGCAACACCACCTCGGCTACATTGCCGTTGTTGTTGAATGATTTTGAAGGACAACTAAAAAAAGGAGATAATCTAATTTTCGCTGCATTTGGAGGCGGATTTACCTGGGGGGCCATTTATTTAAAATGGGCATATAATAAACAATAAATTAATTTTAAACTAAACTAATTATGGATTTAAAAGAAATTCAAAACTTAATCAAATTTGTTTCCAATTCAGGAGTTGCTGAGGTAAAGTTAGAAACAGGAGATGTTAAAATAACTATTAGAACTACCTTTGAAGGAAGCTCACAGGACATCACATATGTGCAACAAGCACCTATACAACAAGCTGTCGCAGCACCAGTTATGTCTTCCGCTCCAGTTCTTCCAACTGCTGCTACTGAGGATGATAATTCAAAATATATCACTATTAAATCTCCTATGATTGGAACTTTCTATCGCAAACCATCACCTGATAAACCCGTTTTTATTGAGGTTGGAAGCACTATTGCTAAAGGAGACGTTCTTTGTGTTGTAGAAGCTATGAAATTATTTAATGAAATAGAAGCTGAAATTTCAGGAAAAATTGTTAAAATTTTGGTTGACGATATGTCGCCAGTAGAATTTGACCAACCTTTATTTTTAGTTGATCCATCATAATAAATAATTAGAAGTCGCAATATTGAAGTAGTATTTTACTTCATTCTAATTCGTCTAATTATCTAATTTAATAGTATATGTTTAAAAAAATATTAATTGCCAACAGAGGAGAGATTGCACTTCGAGTGATTAGAACCTGTAAGGAGATGGGCATTAAAACAGTAGCTGTTTACTCTACAGCTGATGCCGAAAGTTTACACGTTAAATTTGCAGATGAAGCAGTTTGCATTGGCCCGCCACCAAGTAATTTGTCTTATTTAAAAATGTCAAATATCATAGCGGCAGCTGAAATTACAAACGCAGATGCAATACATCCAGGGTATGGTTTTTTATCAGAAAACGCAAAATTTTCAAAAATATGTCAAGAGCACGGGATTAAATTTATTGGTGCTTCTCCAGAAATGATTGATAAAATGGGTGACAAAGCGTCTGCAAAAGCTACTATGAAAGCAGCAGGTGTTCCATGCGTTCCTGGATCTGAGGGGTTACTAGAATCTTACGAACAAGCCAAAAAATTATCCAAAGAAATGGGCTATCCAGTAATGCTTAAAGCAACTGCTGGTGGAGGTGGTAAAGGAATGCGCGCTGTTTGGAAAGAAGATGAACTACTCAAAGCTTGGGAAGGCGCAAGACAAGAATCTGCAGCGGCTTTTGGAAATGATGGGATGTATTTGGAAAAGCTAATTGAAGAGCCAAGACACATCGAAATCCAGGTAATAGGAGATTCATATGGTAAAGCCTGTCATTTATCTGAAAGAGATTGTTCTGTTCAACGCCGTCATCAGAAATTGACTGAAGAAACACCTTCTCCTTTTATGACCGACGAATTGAGAGAAAAGATGGGTGAAGCTGCTGTAAAAGCAGCCGAGTTTATTAAATATGAAGGGGCAGGAACTGTTGAATTCTTAGTAGATAAACATAGGAATTTTTATTTCATGGAAATGAATACCCGTATCCAAGTTGAACATCCAATTACGGAACAGGTTATTGATTATGACTTGATTCGTGAGCAGATTTTAGTAGCTGCTGGAGTGCCAATTTCGGGTAAAAATTATTTGCCACAATTGCATGCAATAGAATGTCGAATCAATGCTGAGGATCCCTATAATGACTTTAGACCATCACCAGGTAAAATTACAACTTTGCATTCTCCAGGGGGGCACGGGATTAGACTTGATACTCACGTATATGCTGGTTATACAATTCCACCAAATTATGATTCAATGATTGCTAAATTAATTACAACTGCCCAAACGCGTCAAGAAGCCATTAATAAAATGAAACGCGCATTAGACGAATTTGTAATAGAAGGAATAAAAACAACCATACCTTTTCATAGACAACTAATGGAGGAACCCGATTATGTTGCTGGGAATTATACCACAAAGTTTATGGAAAATTTCAAAATGAAAGAAATAAGTTAAAAAAAATTATCCCAACTAATTTATTTTGGATAATTTTTTAAAGATTATTGTAAGGTTTCCTTCAACCATTTATAAAACTCGCGTTGCCATACTAGAGCATTTTGAGGTTTCAATACCCAATGGTTCTCCTCAGGCAAATACAGTAATCTGCTTTTTATTCCTCTTAGTTGTGCCGCCTGAAAGGCCTCTTGTCCCTGACCAATTGGAACTCGATAATCTTTCCCCCCTTGAATTATTAGAATTGGTGCATTCCATTTATCTACATAATTAATGGGATTAAAAGTGGTATATGCTTTTTGAGCATTTACATTATTTTTGTCCCAATAAGGGCCACCAAAATCCCAATTATTAAAGAATACTTCTTCTGTAGTACCAAACATACTTTGGGTATTAAAAACACCATTGTGTGAGATAAATGTCTTAAATCGGTTATTGTGAATTCCTGCTAAATAAAATGCTGAATATCCACCATAACTTGCGCCAACACAACCCAAACGCGTTTTATCTACATAATTTTCTTTTGAAACGTCATCAATTGCTGATAAGTAATCATCCATTACTTGGCCACCCCAATCTCCAGAGATTTGTTCGTTCCAGGCTTGCCCGTGACCATACATTCCGCGGCGGTTAGGCGCTACAACAATATATCCTTGTGATGCCATAAGTGAAAAGTTCCATCGGAAAGAATAAAACTGAGTTAGCGGCGATTGAGGACCGCCTTGACAGTATAATAGGGTTGGGTATTTTTTGGTTTGATCAAAATTTGGCGGAAGAATTACCCAAACCAACATTTTTTTACCATCTGTTGTTGTTACATATCTTCTTTCAAATTTTGGTAATGCCAATTTAGAGTAGATTACGTCATTGGTTTTGGTGAGCTGTGTAAATGTTTTTTTCTTAAGGTTATAAGAATAGATTTCATCAGCGTGATTCATATCTGTTCTTGAAACTATTATGTTGTCTCCTGATAAATCTACAATAGCGCGGATGTCAAAATCATCATTGGTTAATTGTTTAATATTAGCGGCTATACCAGCTCTTACTGTTATATTTTTTAAATCAATCTCAAATAGCTGTAAGGTTCCGTCAAACGCTGCTATGAAATATATTTTGTTTCCGTCGGGACTCCATTTAAAACTTTCCACAGAACCATCCCACGATGCGGTTAAGTTGATGTTAGCTTCGCCTTTCCAACTAAGAATAATATCATTTTTATCCGCTTCATAGCCGTCACGCTTCATTTGTAACCAAGTCAAATCGCCTTGTGGAGAAAAGACCGGATTAGTATCGTAACCAGGATTGTTTTCAGTTAAGTTTTTTGTCGTTTTTGTTTCAATATTATATTCATATAAGTCGGTATTTGTAGAAATTGCATAGGCTGTACCAAATTTCTTTTTTGACACATAAATTATTCTTTTACTATCAGGAGACCAAATATAATCTTCATCTCCCCCGAATGGTTTTTGAGGAGAATCATAAGGTTCCCCTTTCATAATATCTATTGGAACGGCTTTATTTCCTTTATTTATAGCAAAAAAAACATGGTTATGTGTGCCATCATTCCACGTGTCCCAGTGGCGATAATCTAAACCATCATATATTTGAGCATTGGATTTATCCAATTCCGGATAAAAATCTTTCCCAAGAACATTTTCTGTCTTAACTTCCTTAGACGAAAGTAAGTATTTCCCGTCTGGAGACACATTTTTATCTACCACCAAATTTATTGCTTCTGTTTCTTGTATTTCATTTGCAAGTCCACCTCCAATTGGAAGCGAATAAAATTTTGCATTTGATTTATTTTCTTCAACAGAAGGGGTGGTTACTTTATACACTATCATTTTTCCATCTTTAGAAACACCAAGAGTTGATAATCTCCCTAGTTTCCATAAAGTTTCTGGAGTTAAAAGGTTTTGCGCCGATCCCGCTACACTCATAATATTAATTATTAGGTAAAGTAACTTTTTCATTTTCATTTTATTTGAAGGCTAAAATTAGCAAAATTAATTTATAATACAGGAGTGTTATTTTAGTTTGGTTACTAAATAGCTAAAATGTACTTCCCAATAAAAATTATACTATCATAATAATAATAATAAATTAACAAGTTTGCTCAACATTGATTGCAAACCTATTTTGATTTTTTGTTAATTTGCCACTAAATTTAATTCAATGAAGAAAAAACATAAAAGTGCTGCTATAGGTTTTATCTTCATAACAATGCTAATAGATATTACGGGATGGGGAATAATTATTCCGGTGATCCCAAAATTGATTAAAGAATTAATTAATGGAGATATTAGCGAAGCAGCAAAATATGGGGGCTGGTTGACTTTTGCTTATGCGATAACCCAATTTCTTTTTGCTCCGTTAATTGGAAATTTGAGTGATAAATTTGGACGGCGCCCTATAATCTTAATTTCTCTTTTTGCTTTTGCCTTAGATTATCTTCTATTGGCTTTTTCACCAACAATCGTATGGCTTTTTGTAGGGAGAATTATTGCAGGTCTAACAGGCGCTAGTATTACAACTGCTTCCGCCTATATTGCCGATGTTAGTACCCCAGAAAACAGAGCGAAAAACTTTGGGATGATTGGGGCAGCTTTTGGTTTAGGTTTTATTATTGGGCCTATAATTGGCGGTTTATTAGGACAATTTGGATCGAGGGTTCCGTTTTATGCAGCGGCCATTTTGTGTATGCTGAACTTCCTTTATGGTTATTTTATTCTCCCCGAATCTCTATCTAAAGAAAACAGAAGAGCATTTGAATGGAAACGGGTCAATCCCATTACAGCATTTGTAAATCTAAAAAAATATCCTTCTTTAATTGGTTTGATTTTAGCTATTTTTCTTCTTTATGTTGGATCGCATGCGGTTCATAGCAATTGGAGTTTTTTTACAATGTATCAGTTTAATTGGGATGAAAAAATGGTCGGAATTTCGCTTGGCGTAGTTGGGCTTTTGGTCGGAATTGTCCAAGGGGGTTTAATACGATGGATAAATCCTAGATTAGGGAATGAGAAAAGTATTTATGTTGGTTTGGCACTTTACACTTTTGGAATGTTACTTTTTGCCTTTGCTACTGAAAGCTGGATGATGTTTGTGTTTTTAATTCCGTATTGTTTGGGCGGGATTGCAGGGCCAGCACTGCAAGCAACCGTTTCTTCAAAAGTTCCGGCTAATGAACAAGGAGAAATACAAGGAACGCTAGCTAGTTTAATGAGTGCTTCTGCTATTATTGGTCCGCCAATGATGACCAATACTTTTTACTTTTTCACTCACAAAGAAGCCCCTTTTCAATTTTCAGGAGCCCCTTTTATTTTGGGGAGTTTTTTGATGTTATTAAGTACTATTATTGCTTATTATTCGTTAAAAAAAATACCTACTTCAAATACAAATAATGATTATCATAGTCAATAATCGCTTTACCGTCCAATAAAATATCCGCGCCAATAATGCCATGAACCGGTTTGGCTTTGTATTGTTGCAACGCTTGGTTCACATGAGACATATCAAAAATAACCAAATGGAATTTTTCGGTTTTCCAACGCCCAATTTGAAGTGAATTGTTTTTGGCTAGTTGTGTAAACATACCGGTTGCACCAGCACCAGAGGCTTTGGTTTTTGACTTTCCTGCCTTGAGATTAAAATGGTCAATTCCCTCAAAACCAACACAACTGTTGGAAGCGCCCGTATCTAGAATAAAGTTTCCTGCAATATTGTTTACAGCTGCTTTTATCAATAAATGTTTGGTTTTTGAAACTTTAAAGCTTATTTTTTTGTATTTCTCTTTTTTGAGAATTTCCTGAAGTTGTTTCATATAATTAAATGAATTTCAAATGTAATCTAAAAATCCAACACACTAAAAAATCAACCTAAACTTAGTACCTTAGCGCATTAGTATATTAGCACTTTTTTATTCGAATGATTTTAACAGATACACATACGCATCTTTATTCTGAAGAATTTGAAAACGACAGAACAGAAATGATTCAAAGAGCTATTGATGCAGGAGTTTCTCGTTTTTTTGTTCCGTCGATAGATTCCGGGTATACCCAAAAAATGTATGATTTAGAGAACCAGTTTCCTCAAAATATTTTTCTAATGATGGGTTTGCATCCAACCTATGTTAAAGAAAATTATTTGGAAGAATTGGCACATGTAGAAACCGAATTAGCTAAAAGGAAGTTCTACGCCATTGGCGAAATAGGTATTGATTTATTTTGGGACAAATCTTTTTTGAATCAACAGCAACATGCTTTTCAATACCAAATACGATTGGCTAAAAAATATAAATTAGCCATTAATATTCATTGCCGTGACGCTTTTGACGAAGTTTTTGAAGTTATGGATAGCGAAAGCTCCTCCGATTTATTTGGAATTTTCCATTGCTTTACGGGCGATTTAGGTCAAGCTAAAAGAGCGATTGACTTGAATATGAAATTGGGGATTGGTGGGGTAGCTACTTTCAAAAATGGGAAGATTGATCAGTATTTAAAAGAAATTGATTTGAAACATATTGTTCTTGAAACTGACTCGCCTTATTTGGCGCCCGTTCCTTTTCGTGGTAAGCGAAACGAAAGCAGTTACATGAAACTGGTAGCCGAAAAATTGGCTCAAATTTATCATTTGCCTATAGAGGAAATTGCACGAATAACCACTGAAAATTCTAAAGACATTTTTGGTATTTAAGCCAAAAACAACCTAAAGTGACTTTTTTTTTGTTCTTTTGTTTAAATAAATGTTGCGCAAAGATGCAAAGATTTGATTCTATCCGTCCTTTTTATGATTCTGAAGTCAATGCTGCGATTCACTCAGCGGTTAATCATCCTATGATGAAGGCCTTGATGAGTTTTACTTTTCCAGATATGGATGAGGAGGGATGGAAAAGTCAACTTAAGAAAACCCATTCAATCCGTGATTTTCAATGTAATTTTATTTATCAATCCGCACAAAAAGTACTTGAGAAAAGTTCAGAGGGATTAACAACATCTGGTTTTGAGACACTAGAACCCAACACTTCTTACCTTTTTATTTCCAATCATAGAGATATAATTTTAGACACCACTTTACTAAATGTATCCCTTTTTGATCACGGGTTAGTAATGACTGCCTCTGCAATTGGAGATAATTTGGTTAAAAAACCATTCTTAAAAACCCTTTCACAACTCAATAGAAATTTTCTGGTTCAACGCGGTTTGCCCCCCAGAGAATTGTTGGAAAGTTCCAAATTAATGTCCGATTACATTAGACAATTATTATTGCACGAAAATCGTTCTGTTTGGATTGCACAGCGAGAAGGAAGAACAAAAGACGGGAACGACGCAACTCACTCAGGAGTATTAAAAATGCTTGCGATGGCTTCCGATGAAGCCAATTTAATAGATTATTTTAAGAAAGTAAAAATTGTTCCAGTTTCTATTTCTTATGAATATGATCCTACGGATGCTTTGAAAATGCCTCAAATTATTGCCCAGGCTAATGACGAAATTTATATTAAAGAAAAAAATGAGGATTTCATTACCCTTTTAAGTGGGATTATAGGGCAAAAGAAACGTATTCATATTCACGTTGGAACTATTTTAAATACCGAACTTGATTTAATTACTCAAGATTTTCAGAATTCAAACAAACAAATACAGGCGTTGGCACAAACCATTGATGAATCCATTATTAAAGGCTATAAATTGTGGCCAACGAATTACATTGCAAGGGATTTGCTAGACAATTCAGATGCTTACAGTAACTTTTATACAACCAACGAAAAAGCATTGTTTGAAAGACGTTTGGAAATGAAAATCGATGAAAATAATCCACAAATGGTGGAAAGTTTTTTAGCCATGTATGCAAACCCCGTGCTAAATAAATCGAAATATTTGAATGCAAAATAAGCCTAACATACTTTTAATTTATACCGGAGGGACCATTGGTATGATAAAAGATTTTGAAACGGCCGTTTTAAAACCCTTTAATTTTAAAAAATTACTCCAAAAAATACCAGAGCTCAAGCATCTAGATTGTACTATTGATACTATTTCTTTTAAGACACCCATAGATTCCTCCAATATAAATCTTGAAAAATGGGTAGAAATAGCCTCGATTATTGAAAGTAATTACGCTTCATTTGATGGATTTGTAGTGCTTCATGGTTCAGATACTATGTCATATTCAGCATCAGCATTAAGTTTTATGTTAGAAAATTTAAATAAACCCGTTGTGTTTACAGGTTCACAACTGCCAATTGGCGATTTGAGAACGGATGCTAAAGAAAATTTAATCACAGCGATACAAATTGCTTCTTTACAGAAAAATAGAAAATCTGTAATCCAAGAAGTTTGTTTGTACTTTGAATATAAATTATATAGGGGCAATAGAACTACTAAGATAAATGCTGAACATTTTAATGCTTTTACATCCCCAAATTTTCCTCAGTTAGCAGAATCTGGGGTGCATTTGAATATCAATTCAAATTTGACGCCCTCGAAACAAACCAATAAAGAATTATTGGTTCACTATACAATGAATGATAATGTTGTTATTATAAAAATGTTTCCAGGCATTAATAAATCTGTATTGACCGCTATTATTGCGATACCAAATTTAAAGGGGATTGTATTAGAGACCTATGGATCAGGTAATGCACCAACTGATGATTGGTTTGTTCAAACTTTAAAAAAAGCCATTAAAAATGGATTGCATATTGTTAATGTTACCCAATGTTCAGGGGGTAGTGTTACTATGGGACAATATGAAACCAGTTCACAACTAAAAAAAATAGGGGTAATGTCTGGGAAAGATATAACTACTGAGGCTGCCATTACAAAACTGATGTATTTGTTAGGACAGAATGTAGCGCCAGCTGTTTTTAAAACTATTTTTGAAACATCGCTGCGTGGAGAAATGCAGTAATTTATAGGGATTATTTCATGATCCCTAAATGGATTTCATAACCGATAAAACTTACCTTTTGCAAAGGCAGGGTTGTTTTTTCAGGATGCTTACAAAAGTAAACTTTTGACACATCTATAAAAAACAAAACCAAAGCTTATGCTTTGGTTTTATCGCAGAGGAGATGGGATTCGAACCCACGTTATGTTGCCATAAACACGCTTTCCAAGCGTGCGCCTTCAGCCACTCGGCCACCCCTCTTTTTGTGGCGCAAAGAACAGCAAATTTTTTCAGTAAAAAAAGCCGCGATAGGAATTTGTTGTTCTATTTTAATAGCGATTTACTTCCTTTTGTTTATTTAATCGAAATGATGTACTTTCGCTTTAGTAATATTACTTCCATGCGAATCAGTCTTTTCATCATAACATTTTTTACTACGCTAAGTATTTTTGCTCAAGAAATTGAGGTCAAGAAAGAGGTCAAGGATGAGATTGATTTTGACGCCATAGATTCTTTGTACAGAGAGGATCAATTTTATGTAAACATAACGTATAATGCCCTTCAAAAACAACCCGCAGGAGTTACCCAAAATAAATTATCCACGGGATTAGGGTTGGGTTTTTTGAGGGATATGCCTATAAATAAGAGCAGGACCATTTCAATTGCTGCAGGATTGGGCTATTCTTTGTCTATTTACAATCACAATTTGGGAATATTAGAGACAGCTGTTTCCAACACCTATGAAGTATTAGATGCTACAAATTCTTTTTCAAAAAACAAAATGTCATTACATCAAGTAGAATTGCCTGTGGAATTTAGGTGGCGAAATTCAACTCCGGAGAGTCATATTTTTTGGAGAGTTTATTCAGGGGTAAAAGTAAGTTACCTTTTTTATGATGAATACAAGTTGGAATCTAATAATGGAAATAGTAAGATTAGCAACAACAAAGACTTGAATCAAATTCAATATGGAGTTTACTTGACCGTAGGTTGGAATACCTGGAATTTCTATGCATATTATGGCTTAAATCCAATATTTAAATCCACTGCAAAAATAGATAATCAGCCCATAATTATGAATACTACAAATTTTGGTTTAATGTTTTATATACTATAGCCAAAAATAGAGCAAGACAGTTTGAGGGGCTAAGCCACATAAAAACCCAATAATTATTTCTTTATTCGAATGTGCCTTCATCACTAATCGGGAAGATCCCACAACGCCATTCATAAAAATAAAAAAGGCAACCACTGGAATTGTATTCACTTGATTTTCTATACTTAATCCAATAATAAAGACAGTTAGCGCGATTATTCCTAACATGTGAATACTAGCTTTAATTTTAGCAAATAGAAATACAAAAGCGACACAAGTACTTACTAACCCTCCTAAAAAAAAGAAATATAATTCGGGGAATCGCTCAATTGAAATACTTTTTTCAATTAAAATAGCGAACAACATTATTTGTAAAAGTAATGGCGCTTTCCTTTGTGAAATATCAGATAGCATAACACTTTTTATTTTTCCGAAGGAGCGGAGTAAAAAGAAAAATGTAATAGGCAGCAGAAAGGTAATTATTAGTATTTGCAAAAAAAGAATCAAATATTGTGGAAATGTGAGGAACTCATTATCGAGCAATACAAAAAAAATAGTTCCTAAAAGCGGAATAAAAATAGGGTGGAATAAATAAGAAAAAAAGGGAAGGATTTTTCTCAAAGCGTTATTGTTTTGAGGACAAATATAAGGATTCAAAAATAGAAATTATCCGCTTTCTCGAAATGTCTTATATACGAAATTATGATCTAAAATTATATTTTCTTCCTCATTCTAGCCACAGGAATATCGAGTAAGTCTCTATATTTTGCAATGGTTCTTCGTGCAATAGGGTATCCTTTTTCTTTTAATATTTCCGCCAGTTGGTCGTCTGGGAGTGGTTTGTTTTTATCTTCTTCTTCGATAACTGTTTTTAGTATCTTTTTAATTTCAAGTGTGGAAACATCTTCGCCTTGGTCGTTTTTCATAGATTCTGAAAAAAACTCTTTTATTAATTTTGTGCCATAAGGCGTTTCTACATATTTGCTATTTGCTACTCGAGAAACTGTTGAAATATCAAGACCAACCATATCAGCTATGTCTTTTAAAATCATAGGTTTTAATTTGGTTTCTTCTCCATCAAGAAAAAAATTTTGTTGAAAATGCATGATGGCATTCATCGTAACATATAATGTTTCTTGCCTTTGTTTAATTGCGTCTATAAACCATTTGGCAGAATCTAATTTTTGTTTTATAAATTGAACAGCATCTTTTTGAGAATTTGATTTGTCCTTGGATACTTTATAGGTTTGCAGCATTTCTTTATAATCCCTTGACACATGCAAGGATGGGGCATTTCTTCCGTTTAGGGTTAGTTCTAATTCGCCATCATTTATTCTAATTGCAAAATCGGGGACAATTTGTTCAACGGTTCTAGAATTGTTATCAAAGGCACCGCCCGGTTTCGGATTCAATTTTTCAATTTCTTCAATTGCTTTTTTTAGTTGCTCTTTTGAAATTTCGTAAATAGAAATCAGTTTGTCATAATGCTTTTTGATGAAAGCATCAAAATTATTTTTTATGATTTTAGTTGCTAATTCAACATATTCTGAAGGAGTTTTGTCTCTTAGCTGTAATAATAGACATTCATGTAAATCTCTTGCGCCCACACCTGAAGGTTCTAATTCATGTATAATATGGAGAATTTTTTCAACGCTTTTTTCATCAGTGTATAGTCCCTGAGTAAAAGCCATGTCATCTATAATGTCAGTAATGCTTCTTCGTAAATAGCCATCGTCATCTATACTGCCAACCAAGAATTCGGCAATATCTCGCTGTTCATCTGTTAGTATAAAAGTATTTAATTGGTTTATTAAATCTTGGTGAAAACTTGTTGAAGCAGCAAATGGAATCTCGCGGTCATTATCGTCATCGCTATAATTGTTGGCTTGTAACTTGTAATCTGGAGTTTCATCGTTACTTAGATATTCATCTATATTGATTTCTTCAGTTTCAATATTTTCACTTCCTTCGTAATCTTCATATTCGTCGTTATTGTCAAACTCATCTTTTTCATACACTTCCTCTTCTTCTTTACCACTTTCTAATGCAGGATTTTCATCCATTTCCTCTTTCAGTCTTTGTTCAAATGCTTGAGTAGGCAATTGAATTAACTTCATCAATTGTATTTGTTGAGGAGATAGTTTTTGAGATAATTTAAGATTTAGAAATTGTTTTAACATATTTATTGGATGTCGGTTGTTGGATGTCGGTTGTCTGATTTATTTTAACAGATAACGGAGAACAAACAACAGTTATTAAAACTCTGCATTTTGAGGCGTTCTTGGGAATGGAATTACGTCGCGAATGTTGGTCATTCCGGTCACAAACAACACCAATCTTTCAAATCCTAATCCAAATCCTGAATGAACCGCAGAGCCAAATTTTCTGGTGTCTAAATACCACCAAAGTTCCTCTTCATCTATGCCTAAAGCTTTCATTTTATCCACCAATACATCATATCGTTCTTCTCGTTGTGAGCCACCAACAATTTCTCCAATTCCGGGAAACAGAATATCCATGGCGCGAACAGTTTTCCCATCCTCATTTAATCGCATGTAAAATGCTTTAATATTTGCTGGATAATCAAATAATATAACTGGACATTTGAAATGTTTTTCAACCAAATAGCGTTCGTGTTCACTTTGCAAGTCGGCGCCCCATTCATTGATAATATAGTTAAACTTTTTCTTTTTATTTGGTGTAGAATCTCTTAAAATATCAATAGCCTCGGTGTAAGACACGCGTTTAAAATTATTCTCTAAGACAAAATTTAGTTTTTGCAATAATGACATTTCGCTACGTTCTGCTTGAGGCTTAGTCTTTTCTTCTTCAATTAAACGACTTTCCAAAAAGTTTAAATCATCTTTACATTTTTCGAGGGTATATTTAATAACAAATTGAATAAAGTCCTCTGCTAAATCCATGTTGTCATTTAAATCATTGAATGCAACTTCGGGTTCTATCATCCAAAATTCTGCTAAATGTCGAGACGTGTTTGAGTTTTCAGCGCGGAAAGTGGGCCCAAATGTATATACCTGGCCCAGTGCCATGGCAAAGGTTTCGGCCTCTAGTTGTCCAGAAACTGTTAGGTTGGTATGCTTCCCAAAAAAATCTTTTTTATAATCAATTGTTCCATCTTCGGCTTTTGGAAGATTATCTAATGGGAGTGCCGTAACTTGAAACATTTCTCCAGCTCCTTCAGCATCAGCTCCAGTAACTATGGGAGTGTTAACATATACAAACCCTTTTTCCTGAAAATACGTGTGAACAGCATGAGCCAAAATAGAACGTACTCGCATAATGGCGCCAAAAGCGTTGGTTCTTACTCTTAAGTGTGCATTTTCCCGCAGGAATTCCATCGAATGTTTCTTGGGTTGCATTGGAAATTTTTCGGCATCGGAGTCGCCCAAAACTTCTAAAGCAGAAACTTGTATTTCATATTTTTGTCCTGCTCCTTTACTCTCAACTAAAGAACCAGTTACTGATATTGCGGCTCCGGTTGTAATTCTTTTTAAGGTTTCTTCTGCGGTATTTTCAAAATCAACAACACATTGTATGCTATTTATTGTTGAACCATCGTTCAAAGCAATGAATTGATTGTTTCTAAAAGTTCTTACCCACCCTTTTGCATTTACTTCAGATATTGGAGTTTTACTATCTAATAAGCTTTTAACTTTTGTGTGTTTCATTGTTGGTACTTTTACAGATGCAAATATAATTGAAAATTAGAATGAATAATGATTCTAATCTTCTGTTTTGCGTTCTAAAATATCAATTTTAGGTTCAATAAATTCCTGCTGGTTTGCGAGCGATTTGTTTAATGTTAGAACCAAACAAGGTAGTAACAATAAATTTGATAGCATGCCAAAAAATAAAGTAAAGGCTATTAATCCACCAAGGGCTACAGTACCACCAAAACTCGACAACATAAATACAGAAAATCCAGAAAATAAAACAACGGAGGTGTAAAACATGCTAACGCCAGCTTCTTTTAAAGTAGCAAACACCGATTTTTTTATTTTCCAATTGTGCTGCGTAAGTTCTTGTCTATATTGTGCTAAAAAATGAATGGTATCATCAACGGAAAGTCCAAATGCAATGCTAAAAATTAAAATAGTAGATGGTTTTAATGGAATTCCGAAATACCCCATCAACCCTGCAGTAATTATAAGGGGTAATAAATTGGGGATTAATGAAATGACTACCATTTTGAATGAACGAAACATAAAAACCATTAACATTGAAATAAGAAATATCGCAAATAGTAGAGACGAGATTAGGTTGTCTAATAAATATTTTGTTCCTTTTTGAAAAACATATGCTTTACCTGTGAGGGTAACTTCGTATCGATCTGAAGGGAAAATCTCATTTATTTTTAGTACTAGTTTATTTTCAACTTTTTCCATATTTCCGGGACCAATATCTTTCATAAAAGTTGTGATTCGAGCAACACTTCCGTCTTTAGAAACATAACTTTTAATGAAGTCTTTTTGGGAATTTTTAGCTGAATTTTTAGCATAGCTCAAGATAAAAGCTTGCTCTTGAGAAGTTGGTAATTCATAAAAATCTGGATTACCGTTATAGAAGGCTTGTTTAGAATATTTTACTAAATTAACAATTGATAATGGCTTTGAAAGTTCCGGAAAAGCTTCAATACTTTTTTGAAGTTCATCCATTCTTTTCATGGTTGTGAGTCGCATGACTCCGTTTTTCCTTTTTGTATTTATGGTAATCTCTAATGGCATTACTCCATCAAACTCCTTTTCAAAAAAAATAATATCTTTAAAGAACGCCTCATTTTTCGGCATGTCTTCTGTTAAACTCCCTGATGTTTTTATGTTAAAAGCCCCGAAAACACTAATTATAAAAAGGATAATGGCAATTGCATAAACATAACGGCGATTGTATTTCACCATTTTTTCAATCCACTGCATAAATACTTTGGTGTAATTCCGATTTAAATGTTGTAAGTGTTTTTCTTTAGGAATTGGCTGATAACTGTAGTAAATGGGAATAATTATCAAGCATAAAAAAAACAGTGCCACAATACTAACAGCGGCTACAAGTCCAAATTCTTTAAGTAGTTCACTATTAGTAATCATGAATGTTGCAAATCCTGCCGCGGTAGTTAGGTTGGTCATTAAAGTAGCCATTCCTACCCGTGTAATTACCCTTTGAAGTGCTTTGGCTTTATTCCCATGGGTTGAATATTCTTGTTGGTATTTATTGGTTAAAAAAATACAATTTGGAATTCCGATTACAATAACTAAGGAGGGTATTAATCCGGTGAGTATCGTAATTTCGAATCTAAATAATCCGATGAAGCCAAAGGTCCACATTACGCCAACAATTACAATTAAAACCGCAATCAAGGTTGCTCTGTGAGAGCGAAAGAAAAAGAAAAAAATTAAGGAGGTAATAAAAAGCGCTGCGCCAATGAAAAGACTAATTTCACTTAAAATACTAGTTGCATTTAAAGTACGGATGTAGGGCATCCCCGAAACTTTGAGGTCAATTCCAGTATTTTTTTCAAAGGCCAAAATTTTAGGAATAAAAGAATTTAAAACAAAGTCTTTTCGTTTTGGAGTGTTTATTATTTTTTTGTCTAAATAAACAACAGCGCGAAGGGTTTGGTTTTTTTTATTAAAAAGGAGTCCTTCATAAAAGGGAGTCTTATTGTAGAGTTCTTCCTTTATTTTATTTAGATAGTTGACATCTGTTGTTTGTTTTTTGTCAATAAAAGGGACTAGTTGGAAAGAATTTAAACTATCGTTTTTCTGTAATTTTTTTATATTATCTACAGAAATTAGAAAATCAACTTCGGGTTGTTTTTGTAATTTCGTCATTAAAACCTGCCATTCTTTGAAAATTTTTGGAGTAAATAATTTCGGGTCTTTAGAGCCAATTACTATAATATTACCTTCTTCCCCAAATTCTTTTAAAAAGGAATTATATTCTAAATTTACTTCATGGTCATCGGGTAAAAGATTCGCTTCAGTATAGGTAAAATGAATATGTTTCCATTGGAATGCTAAAAAAACAGTAAATAACACAATGAGGCTTATTATTGCTATTCTATTTCTAAGTACAATTCCAGCAATGAGTTCCCAAAAGCCAACTTTTGTTTTCATTTTTTATTTTAAAGGTCGCAAAGGTAATTAAAATATGTAAAAAATATAGTTGAATTATGTTAACCTATTATTAAACTTATAGCATTCATGCTAGTTAATTTTAAATAATTGTAAATAGAAAAAAAATAAAAAATATAACTCTATTTTTATCATCTTTGTATACTAATGCAGTTTAATCTTCGGATGAGAAATTTAAAAAACTCTTTGTTTTATATTTTAGTCACAGGTAGTTTTACCTATTTGATGTATAAAATTGTTGAACAAGGTAAATTACTTCAAGTTGGCAGAAAAATTGTGTCCCCATCATCTACAGATAGCGAATGGGTTCAATTTTTATCAACTCTTTTTCATAATCTCCGTCATCCTTTAGCATTATTACTTTTTCAAATTATAGTTATTGTTTTAGTTGCAAGGATATTTGGCTGGATTTTTAGGAAAATTGGTCAACCTTCAGTAATAGGAGAAATTATAGCCGGAATAGTGCTAGGGCCTTCACTCTTTGGATTGTATTTTCCAGGAATGAAAGAATCCTTATTCCCATCAGAATCTATAGGTAATCTTCAGTTATTGAGTCAAATTGGGTTGATTCTTTTTATGTTCGTAGTTGGGATGGAACTTGACTTAAAAGTACTAAAAAACAAAGCGAATGATGCCGTAGTGATTAGCCACGCTAGCATCGTAATTCCCTTTGCGCTTGGTGTTGGACTCTCCTATTTTATTTATTATCAATTTGCCCCTCCTGGCGTAGAATTTTTGTCTTTTAGTTTGTTTATGGGGATTGCTATGAGCATCACGGCATT
Source organism: Flavobacterium psychrophilum (assembly GCA_945907225.1). Classification (GTDB taxonomy): domain Bacteria; phylum Bacteroidota; class Bacteroidia; order Flavobacteriales; family Flavobacteriaceae; genus Flavobacterium; species Flavobacterium psychrophilum_Q. The sequence goes on from CAMDSN010000001.1 coordinate 22,597, forward strand.
TCCAGTATTAGCACGTATTGTTCAGGAGCGAGGAATTCATAAAACGCGTTTAGGCACTATAGTAATCACTTGCGCAGCAGCTGACGATATTACAGCTTGGTGTTTGTTGGCAGTAGTTATAGCTATAGTAAAGGCCGGTAGTTTTGTAAGTTCGTTATATGTAATTGCTTTGTCTTTTTGCTACGTTTTGATGATGCTTTTAATTGTGAAGCCATTTTTAAAACGAATTGGTGAATTATATGGTAAAAAAGAGAATATAAAAAAATCAGTAGTTGCTATTATTCTACTTACTTTAATAATATCTTCTTACATAACCGAAATAATAGGTATTCATGCTCTTTTTGGTGCATTTATGATGGGTACAATTATGCCTGACATTCCTAAGTTTAGAAATATTTTTATTGAAAAAGTTGAAGATGTATCTCTTATTTTACTACTCCCACTCTTTTTTGTTTTTACTGGGTTACGAACAGAAGTAGGCCTAATTAATGAGCCATATTTATGGAAAATCACTGGGTTTATTATTCTAGTTGCTGTAGTTGGAAAGTTTTTTGGAAGTGCTCTTGCTGCAAAATTCGTTGGGCAAAGTTGGCGAGATAGTCTAACAATAGGAGCTTTAATGAATACCCGAGGGCTGATGGAATTGGTTGTTTTAAACATTGGATATGAGCTAGGTGTATTATCTCCAAAAATATTTACTATGATGGTAATTATGGCTTTAGTAACAACTTTTATGACAGGCCCTGCTTTGGATATTATTAATTTTATCTTTAAAACAAAAGACGCAATTATTCCATCAGAAGTAAAATCAAATTCAGATTATAATATTTTAATTTCTTTTGGAAATAATCAAAAGGGGAAATCATTATTAAAACTAGCAAATAGTTTAATTAAAAATCATACAGCAAATGCAAATATAACGGCCATGCATTTAACTATTAGTGATGAAATGCATGCTTTTAATATAGAAGAATATGAAAAAGTGGCGTTTGATCCAATTGTAACAGAATCAAAAAAATTGAATCAACAAATTACAACTATTTTTAAGGCATCAAATGATATTGAGACAGATATCGCAGATATTGCACTTCAAGGGAAATATGATTTACTTTTAGTTGGAATTGGAAAATCTATTTTTGAAGGTACAATTTTAGGGAAAGTATTGGGCTTTACCTCAAGAATAATCAATCCGGATAGATTATTAGATAAGTTCAAAGGGAAAGAAGGGTTGTTTGAAAATTCTCCATTTGATGACAGAACAAGACTTATTATATCTAAGACAAAAACCCCATTAGGTATTTTTATAGATAAAGATTTAAGGAATATCGATAAAATATTTGTTGGGATTTATAGTGTAGGAGATGTTTTTCTTATAGATTATGCCCAAAAGTTTATATTCAATAATAATTCACATATAACTATCCTTGACAGTAAAGATCTTACAAAAAAGAATTTTATTGTCACAAACGCTCTTGAAGGGCTTGAAAAAAATTATCCTGATAATATAAAGGTAAATCAAATTGACATGCTTGACAAATCTCTTTTGAGCCAGCAAGATTTAATAATTTTTAGTTTAGAAACTTGGAAAATCATTGTTGATGATGAAGCAAGTTGGTTGTCAGATATTCCTTCTGTATTAATAATAAGGCCCTAAAACCAATTATCAGCTTAAGCTTCTTTTTTCAAGCAAGTAAATATATTTACACGGCTCTTAACATTTGAATAACATTACTTCAATTTGCTTAACAATTAATACTCTTTTGCTCTTATATAAAATAACAATTACTTAATTTTTAATTAAATAGCTTAGTTTCTTCATACTATACTTTTGGTTTTTTAAATCAAAAATATTATGAAACTAAATTTACGCTCTCTTATTTTTCTAATTTCATTGCTTTCTTTTACAACTAACTATTCTCAATCGTCTGGTTTTAGTGGAATGGTTATAGAAGATAAAACAGGTCAGCCACTTCCTGGAGCTACTATTACAATTTTAGAATCAAATAAATCAAGAGTTTCAGATCCTAATGGTACTTTTTCCTTTTCAAATGTTGAACCAGGCACCTATAAAATTAAAGTTTCGGCCCTTTCATTTATAGACAAAGAAATATCGGAAGTTATTATTGTGAAGGATGAAATATATAATCTAACGATTTCGTTAAATGACAAAAGTAATCAGTTAGATGAGGTTGTGATAAAGAATACTAAAGCAAAAGCAGAGTCGGTTAAGTCGCTATTAACAATGCAAAAAAATAGTGCCAACGTTTCTGATGGTATATCTGCAGAAACAATTAAAAGAACTCCAGATAAAAATACTTCGGATGTTTTAAAAAGAATCAGTGGAGCAAGTATTCAAGATAATAGATTTGTAATTGTACGCGGGTTAAACGATCGTTACAATACAGCGCTTTTAAACGGAGCACCACTTCCAAGTTCTGAGTCGGATAGAAAAGCATTTTCATTTGATATTTTTCCTTCTAATATGATTGATAATTTAGTAATTACTAAAACTGCATCTCCTGATCTTCCTGGAGAATTTGCTGGGGGTGTTGTGCAAATTAATACTAAAGCTGTCCCAGATAAAGATTTTCAATCCATTTCTACAGGGTCGGGATATAATACCGTTACTACCTACAAAGAAGGGAAAACGTATAAGGGCAGCCCAACAGATTGGTTGGGATTTGATAATGGAACACGTGATTTTCCTTCTGCAATTCCAGAAACAGGGGCTTTTAATAGCTTATCCCCAACTGAACGATCGGAAATAGCTAAAACGTTTGAATACGATTGGAGTATTAACAACGAAACATTTAAACCCAATACTAGTTTTCAATATTCTTTAGGTAGAAATTATGATATCAAGGATAAAGTTTTTGGCTTTCTATTTTCGGCTACTCACAACTTAACTAATAATATCAATGAGTTTGTTGATAGTGATTTTGATGAAACTGGAACAGAAGAACCCTCTGTTCTAAGAACAAAATATACAGGAGCCAATTATTCACAACAAGTCTTAACAAGTGCTTTAGCCAATTTTTCATTTAAATTTAACCAAAACAATTCTCTAACTATCAAAAATATATTAAGTCTCAATTCTAGAGATTTAGTTATAATTAGACAAGGTAAGGAAGATGTTACTGATGTACCAGTATTTGATGAAGACATTAGATGGTTTACAAGCAATCGAATTTATTCTGGCCAATTTGGCGGCGAACACTATTTGCCTTCATCAAAAATTAAAATAGGTTGGTCTGCATTCTATAGTGATATTTCTCGTTCTATTCCCAATTTAAGAAACAATAGATATTTTACTAATGACCCTAATGACCCTGCTTCAATCCCTACTGCAGTAATGCAAGCAAATACAGGTGGAATTGATTATGCAGGCGGGATGTTTTTTTCAGAAAATAAAGAAAGCATTAGTGGTGGAAAATTTGATATTAGCAAGAAATTTACTATTGGCGAGGACTTCACCGCTGAAATAAAAACGGGAGCATTTGTACAAAGTAGAGATAGAGATTTTTTTGCACGTCAAATGCAATACAATAAGTTATTAGATAATGGAAATTTCAATGCTTCATTGTTAACGTTGCCCAATGAAAGCATTTTTAATGTAGAAAACATGGGCGTACTTTCTCCAGGAGTTAATGGTTTTACCTTATTTGAATTATCAAAATTTAATGATGCTTATCAAGCAGGTTCTCAACTGAATGCGGGTTATTTGATGTTAGATAATCGATATAAAAAATTTAGATTGGTTTGGGGTGTTAGAGTGGAAGATTTTACCCAAACTCTTGATACAAGATTGACAGAAACACAATATCTTAGTACAAAAACTAATCAAGTAGATTTTTTACCTTCAGCTAATTTAATTTTTTCAATTAGTCCTAAGAAGAATTTGCGTTTGAGTTATTCCAAAACATTAAACCGTCCCGAGTTTAGAGAATTAGCACCGTTTGGTTTTTTTGATTTTACAAATAGGTATTTTACTCAGGGGAATCCTGATTTGGTTAGAGCTACTATACAAAATTATGATATACGGTATGAATTCTATCCAGGGAAAGGACAATTATTTTCTGTTTCTTATTTCCTTAAAAAATTCAAAAATCCAATTGAGATTATCCAACAATCATTAAACAGAACATTAACATATGGGAATGCTAATTCTGCCAAAAGTAGTGGTGTAGAAATTGAGTTTAGAACTCTTTTGAGCTCTATTTTTAATGCTGAAAGCTTGGTTTTGCTCGATGATTTAACCTTGTTCTCAAACTTGGCTATAATAAAGTCCAACGCGGATGTGTCAAATATAAACAATGCTAATCCTGAAAAAAGCAGACCTATGCAAGGGCAATCTCCTTATGTATTTAATGCTGGTTTACAATATGCGAATAAAGATAATGGCTGGATAGTTTCAACAAACATTAATAGAGTTGGTAATAGAATTGTATTTGGTTCTAGTGAAATTGAACCTTCTCTTTGGGAAAAATCAAGAACGTTTCTTGATGTCCAAATTGCTAAATCATTTATGAAAAATAAGATTGAATTAAAATTAAATGTTCAAAACATATTAGCACAAGATCAAATTTTTTATCAAAATATTCCTTTTGAAGATGTTTCTCAGGCATCTGCTTTAACCACTTTAACCAATTCTATATTTACTGGGGACCCATTAAATAAAAATGGATATGATTCAGGGAAAGACGATGTTATATTGATAACCAAATTTGGACAAACATTTTCTTTAACAATGACTTATAATTTTTAAGGTTTAACTTAAAAAAATTTAAAGTAACAAGTTTTTGTTTTTATTAAATAAATCTTCAAGTTTCCTAATTGTTTTTAAACGATACTGCTCTTCAAATACTCTTGGGCGTTAAAAGGGAAGGAGTTTAATAGTCAAAAATCAGGTTGGCTCAAGTAAATTATTTATTAAAAAAGCTTTCTAAAAAATGAATTCCTTAATCAACAATCACAGTTTTAAGCGAGAAGATTTTGGAGAAGATTTCCTCTGGGGAACAGGAGCTTTTAAGGAAAACAGTCAAGGGGGTGGTATTGAAAACTATAAAGACGAAATCCAACTACTAAAAAAGTTAGGAATAACAAATTATAAGTTTTGTTTATCTTGGCGCAATATAATTCCTGATGGGACGGGTACTCCATGTCCTTCAGCTATAAAGCTATATCTTGAAATTCTTGATCATTGTTTTGAAAATAATATTCAACCCATTGTTACACTTTTTCAAAAGGATTTACCATCGAGTTTGACATCCCAAGGGGGATGGGCAAATCGTGAAATATTAGTGTGGTTCGAAAATTATGTTGAGGTTTGTATGTCGGCTTTTGGGCATCGAATTAAACACTGGATTGTATTAAACGATCCGGCTTATTTCACAGGAGTGAATTATTTTGTAGGATTACACACTCCTTTTAATACAGGAATAAATTATTTCCTTCCAGCACTACATCACGCGTTACTATGTCAAGCAATTGGATTTAATTGTATAAAAAGAAATTTTCCAAACGCCCTTGTTGGCACCACTTATTCCTGCACCTATATTAAACCTAAAACATTCTCTGATAAAGATTTAAAAGCAACAGAAAGAGTGGATGTACTTTTAAATAGAGTATTTATAGAACCAACCCTTGGATTGGGCTACCCAATAACTACAGTTCCCTTTTTAAAACATATTTCTAAATATTTTTTACCAGGTGACGAGGCATTAATTAAAGTTGATTTCGATTTTATAGAGTTGCACAATTACACCAATGAGGTAGTAGAACACAATTCATATGTCCCCTATTGTAATGCCAAAATAGTTCCTTTAAGTAAGAGAAAAGTAGATGATAAAATGCTGAATTGGGAAGTTTATTCAATTGCCATTTACTATTTAATATTAAAATATAGCAAATATATAGGAATACAAAAAATACTAATTACTGAAAATGGCACTGCTTTTTTTGATGAAAAAAAACAGGAAAGAATTAATGACAAGACAAGGATTGATTATATAAAATCATATTTAAAACAGCTGCTAAATGCAAAAAGAAACGGGGGTAAGGTATATGGGTATTTTATTGGCTCGCTAAATGATAATTTTGACACAGAAAATAGTAGAAACGAACGGCTTGGATTGTCCTATTTTAATGAACAAACAAGTGAGTTTGTTATTAAAGATTCGGGATATTGGTATCGAGATTTTATAGAAAGTAAATAAACATGTTAAATTAAAATTCTTCTCTAACTAGTGAGCCCCTCATTAAATCACCCGACTGGTCTATCCTTGACATTTTATTAACGTATACTTTACCAATAGTTTACATTCACACTATTCTAGAAAACTATTTTTTAACTTAAAAATTATTTTTATTTAATAGCAACTTTACCTACAGTTTTTATTTGTAATTTATGTTTGCCCTATCTAACAAATAAATATATTTTAGAAATGAAAAAAAATTATTTTATTGCTCTTTTGGCTTTAGTAGTCAATTTTGCAATTGCTCAAATTGAGCCAACAACTTATCGTGGTGCTTTCGCAGCATCACCAACTGCTCCTTGGACAGACAATTGGACAAACTTTGATCCACAAAATGCAGACTATTCTGCACAAACTTCTGCAGTGGGTGTTACTCCTGCAACATTTAAACCAGTTGTAGTAATATCAGCTGATATTACAGCAAATACAACTTGGAATGCTAACAATGTTTATGAGTTAAATGGTACTATTTACGTGAGAAATAATGCTACTTTAACTATCCCTGCTGGTACACTAATCAAAAGTAATGCAGTTGGAGCTTCTTTAATTGTTACGAGAGGAGCTAAATTAAACGCTATTGGAACAGCTACTTCTCCAATTGTATTTACTTCAAAAAATGCTGCTGGTTCAAGAAACAGAGGTGACTGGGGAGGAATTGTCCTTCTTGGAAAGGGAAGATATAATGTCAATAATGGTGTAAACTTTATTGAGGGAATTTCTCAAACAGTAGAAACTCAATTTGGAGGTGGTTTATCTCCCGTAATTAATGACAATTCAGGAACATTAAAATATGTTAGAATTGAATTTGCTGGTTACGTATTTTCTCCAAACAACGAGCTTAATGGTTTAACTATGGGTGCTTGTGGTAGTGGAACTACTATTGATTATGTTCAAGTTTCTTATTCTAATGACGACTCATTTGAATGGTTTGGTGGTTCAGTTGACTGTAAACACTTAGTTGCTTTAGCTGGATTAGATGATGATTTTGATACTGATAATGGATACAACGGTAGAGTACAATTTGGTTTATCTATAAAAGACCCAAGTGGATTTGATATATCTACATCAGAGTCTTTTGAATCAGACAACGGCAACCCAGGTACTCCTACAGGTGTTACTACAACAGACGCATGGAAAACAAGTGCTATTTTTACAAACTTTACTTGTTTAGGACCTGTTTTTAGAGCTACATTAACTACTCCTTCAACTTCTGTAAATAGTTTACATGACAAAGCAGCAAGATTAAGAAGATCTACAGAATTAAAAGTATTTAACTCTTTATTTTTAGATTTTAGAAGAGGATTGCTTTTTGAAAATGCTTCTGTCGCTAATTTTACTACAGCTAACACTACAGTATGGCAAAATAATATTATTGCTGGTAGTACTCCAATCATTAGTACTACAACTGCAATTACTGATAAATACAATGCAGGGAATAATTCATCTTTAACATCTGGTGCAGATGTGATATTAGTAAGTCCTTATCCATCAAATTCAGGGACTTCTACTCCTCCTGGTTATACAGGTAGAGATTACAGACCAGGGACTGGTTCTCCAGCTTTATCAGGTGCTTCTTTCGCTAATGCCGCTTTCACAGGAATATTAACACAAGTTGAAACTCCAAACCCAATCGTACAAACTCCGCTTAATTATTGTAAAGGTGATATTGCAGCTCCATTAGTTGTTGTTAGTTCTCCTGGAACAACTTTAAGATGGTATACTGCTGCAACTGGGGGAACAGCTACTACGGCAACTCCTGCTGTATTAACTTCAACAGTTGGTACTAAAACATATTATGTTACTCAATTTAATGCTACTACTAGTGTTGAGAGCACTCCTCGTACTGCTATAGTAGTTAATACATTAGCTGCTCCTGCTGTAGCTTTAGGTACAATTACTAGTAATACTGCAGGTACTACTGCAGGATCATTTCTTGCTGCAACTACAGCAATAGGTAAATTTGTTGGTACAACAACTGAAGTAACTTATAGAGTACCTGCTTCAACTGAAGTTGGAGTTACTAGTTATGTTTGGACTGTGCCATTAGGAACTACAATTATTTCTGATCCTGCAAATACAAATGTATTAACAGTTAATTTCCAAAACGTTCCTGCTGGTGCAGAAACTTATGGAACTATTGGTGTTCAAGCAGTGAACGAAGCTGGTTGTAGAGGTGCTGTAAAAACAGTT
>CAMDSN010000002.1 GCA_945907225.1 Flavobacterium psychrophilum
ACAAAAATAACTGCAACTCACACAAACTTTTTAATTTATACCCCTGGAGTTTGGAATGCATTGAAACAAGTAGATTTAGACCCAACAAATTCAGGAAATGTGCTACTTGTATATGGATGGGAGGACGGATCTGATGGCGATGCAACCAATGACAGAACAAGAGGAAAAGACAATAATGGCGGTGCTAATGGCGATTGGAATAGAGAGCATATTTTTGCTCAAGCATTAGGAGATCCTGATTTAGGTCAAGATGGTCCTGGAGCAGATGCGCACATGCTAAGAGCTTGTGATGTACAGCGAAATAGTTCTAGATCCAATAAATTATATGCTAGCGGAAGCGGAAATTCTGGAAGTGTTGGTGCAAATTGGTATCCTGGGGATGAATGGAAAGGAGATGTAGCAAGAATAATAATGTATATGTATTTGCGTTACGACAACCAATGTTTACCTACATATGTGACCTCTGGCACAACTGTTTCATCAGATCCAAATATGGTAAATCTACTTTTACAATGGAATGCTGAAGATCCTGTTAGCCAAAACGAAGACAATAGAAACACCTATCTTGGTAATGCCTCTAACAACTATGGTCAAGGTAATAGAAATCCTTTTATTGACAATCCTTATTTAGCTACACTAATTTGGGGTGGCCCAATTGCACAAAATAGATGGCCAACTATATTTTTAAACTCAACAAGTTTTAATCTAAATAATGAGGTTCGTATTTACCCAAATCCATCAAAAAGTGAAGTAAATATAGCTAGTACTATAGATCTTGAAAAAGTGGAAATTATCAATTTTAACGGTCAAATTATTTATCAATATAATAACCCTACGCGAGTAAACGATATATTTACACTAACAAATTTACCTAAAGGATTTTACTTATTAAAACTTAGTTCAAACAAAGAATCCCTTACTAAGAAGATTCTAATTAACTAAATTAAAGTGGAATATAATCTCACAACACTGTTGAAATTTAACAGTGTTTTTTTGTATTTAATCGAAAAAATGAGAGGAATGCTACCAAAATAACATACAAAATAATGATTTACTTTGAACTTTATGGCATGTTTAGTATCTTTCGCCCTCGTATTGTGTAACACTTAAAACATTTTATAAAATGTTAGAAGAAAAGAATGATAACCTGCAAGAAGCAGATGGAAATGTAGCCAATAATTCTCATGATTTTGCCGCTAATGAATCTCAAGAAATTCAAATTGATGGCCAAGAAATTGGTGTAGAAGCTAATTCTGATTTGGAAGATTCTGAACCTCAAACTGAATTGACAGACCCTATTGAAAATGTGTCAGACAATGCAGTTGAATCAGAAATTAGCGAAGTAACCGAGGAGTCTCCTGAAGTGCCAATAGAAATAGAAACAATTTCTGAAACTCCAACTCCAGAACAAGAGGTAGAAGCAACAGCGATTGAAGAAATTGAAATAGTTGAACCTTTTGAGAGTATTCAAGTAGGAGAAGATCATGCAAAAATTGAGAAAATAGCAGTTATTGACAACAACGAATTAACCAATACACAATTGGAGGAATTAACTACCTCAATATCAAAGGATGAGCAAATTGCAATTGATGCCATAGAAGAGATTAATGCAGAAGAAAACGAAGATGAATCTATAAAAGAGCGTCATGATATTCCAATGAAAGAATATGAATCACTTTCAATGGAAGAATTAGTTAAGGAATTAGAAGAATTAGTAGGTGTAGAAAAACTAATGTCGGTTAAAGATCATGTTGAAGAAATTAAAAAATCTTTTTTATCTAAACATTATCATTTTATTGATGAGAAGAAAGAAGAATTTCTTGCAGAAAATCCAGAAACCACAGAAGAGTTTCACTATCATTCCCCTGTAAAAGTAAAATTTGACAACCTTTACACACAATACAGAGATAAGAAAAATAACTATTTCCAAAACTTACAAAACAATCTAAAATCAAATTTATCCAATAGATTGGGTATAGTTGAGGAATTAAAAATCCTTATTCACAGCCAAGAAAATATGGCAACCACATTAAAGAAATTTAATGACATCAGAGATCGATGGAAGGTAGCTGGACCCATACCAAAAGACAAATACAACCACGTTTGGAATAATTACCATTTTCATTTAGAAAATTTTTATGATGTCTTACATCTTGATAGAGAAATAAGAGATTTAGATTTTAAACATAATTTAGTTCAAAAACTAAAAATTATTGAACGTGTAGAAGAGTTGGTAACGGAAGAAAATATTAACAAAGCTTTTCGAGAACTACAAGATTTACACAAAATTTGGAAAGAAGACATCGGACCCGTATCAAGAGAAAAGAGAGAGGAAATTTGGATTAGATTCAGTGAGCTTACAAAACAAATGCACGACAAACGCGAGAGTTTATTTGAAAAACTTCGTGAAGTTGAAACAGCTAATTTAGCCATAAAGAAAGAAATTGTTTCTCAAATTGAAATAGTAGCTACCGAAAAAGTTTACTCTCATGCAGCTTGGCTAGGTCAGATTGAAAAAGTAGAAGCTCTTAGAAATCAGTTTTTCTCTGCTGGTAAAGTACCAACAGAATTAAATGAAAAAACATGGCGTGATTTTAAAAATGCCGTTAGAAGTTTTAACGTGTTAAAAAACGCTTTCTACAAAGACATAAAAAAAGACCAAAATGACAACTTGAGTAAAAAACAAGCTTTGGTCGCAAAAGCCATTGAATTAAAAGACAGCTTAGATTTTGCCTCTACTACTCCACTTTTGAAGCAAATTCAAGAAGAATGGAAGACAATTGGACATGTGCCGAGAAAATTATCTGAAAAGCTTTGGGCCGAATTTAGGGGCGCTTGTAATGAATATTTTGAAAAACTAAAAGAGCAAAAGTCCGAATCAAATGCAGAAGAAATTGAAGCATTTGAAAAGAAAAAAACTTACTTAGAAACTTTAAAATCTTTTGAACTAATTGGAGAACACAAAACCGATTTAGATACCATTAAATCACACATAGAAACATGGAAAAGTTTGGGCAAAGTTCCTTTTGCTCGACGCCACATTGAGGGTAAATTCAATAAAATATTAGATGTGCTGTTTGAAAAATTAAGCAGCAGCAAAAAAGATAATGAGTTGGCGCGCTATTCAAATCGTCTTGAAAATCTTTCAGGTGCTGATAACCTGAAGAAACTAGAAAATGAGAAAGTATTTATTATGCGTAAAATTGAAGAAGTTCAAAATAGCCTTTTTCAATTAGAAAATAATATTCAGTTTTTTGGAAAAGCAAAAGCCGATAATCCATTGGTCAAAGAAGTTATGACAACTATTGAAAATCAGAAAGAAGAGTTGTCCACTTGGAAAGAAAAACTAAAGCAAATCAGAAATATTTCAGTCTAAAAAACTCCCAATTCTCGGTTTTTTTCGCACTAAATTTTGGATGCTAGAAGATAAATAACAGCCATTCTAATTGCAACACCGTTTTCTACTTGGTCTAGAATTATAGATTGCTTTGAATCAGCAACTTCAGATGTTATTTCAACACCTCTATTTATGGGTCCAGGATGCATTATCACTATTTCTTTTGACAACGAATCTAATAGCGATTTATTAACACCATACTGTTGGGTATATTCTCTTGTAGATGGAAAATAATTTACATCCATTCTTTCATTTTGTACACGTAGCATATTCGCTACATCACACCATTCTAAAGCATTTTTTAGATTGGTCTCGACACTTACGCCTAAACTTTCAATATATTTAGGAATTAATGTTTTAGGGCCACAAACTTTAACATGAGCACCTAGCATTTGAAGAGCATAAATATTTGAAAGCGCCACTCTTGAATGTAAAATATCACCCACAATTACCACTTTTTTCCCGGCTACTTCTCCGAATTTTTCTTTTATTGAATAACAATCCAACAGAGCTTGTGTCGGATGTTCGTTTGCACCATCTCCAGCATTAATAATTCGTGCATTCACATTTTGAGATAAAAAATAAGCTGCCCCCGGGTTGGCATGTCGCATAACCACCATGTCTACTTTCATAGAAAGAATATTGTTGACTGTATCAATGAGAGTTTCTCCTTTCTTTACTGAAGATTGAGCCGTTGAAAAACTAATAACATCTGCAGACAATCGTTTTTGAGCTAATTCAAATGATAACTTAGTTCGGGTGCTGTTCTCAAAAAATATATTAGCAATTGTAATATCTCGCAAAGAAGGCACTTTTTTTATTGGACGATTTATAACTTCTTTAAAATTATCAGCAGTTTCAAATATCAAATCGATATCTTGTTTTTTTAGATATTTAATTCCTAATAAATGATTAACTGAAAGTTCCGACATATTTTACTTTTTTAAAACTACTCAACTTATAATTGATTTATAACCTTTTTCTAAATCCTATTATTAAAATTTACATTTTAGATAAGATAAACAGCATCTTCTCCATCTCTTTCAACCCAATTAACTTTAACTTTTTCATTATCAATAACATCAACTTGTCTGCCACGATAATCGGGCTGAATTGGTAAGTGACGACTAAAACGTCTATCAATTAATACCAATAATTCTATTTGTGAGGGTCTGCCAAACGATTGTATGGCTGATAACGCAGCACGAATACTTCTTCCTGTAAACAACACATCATCAATAAAAACAACTTTTTTATTCTCTACAAGAAAATCTATTTGAGTTTTATTGGCTTCTAATTGCTTTTCGCCACGTCTAAAATCATCTCTAAAAAAAGTAATGTCTAAATACCCTAACTGAATACCCTCAATTTTATACGCTTCTTTTAAAATAGATTTTAATCTTTCTGCTAAAAAAACACCCCTGGGTTGAATACCAATAATTACGGAATCGGAAAAATCTAGATGATTTTCTATTAACTGACAAGCCAAACGATGTAGAATGATATTGACTTCTTTAGAAGATAGCAATACTTTTTGCCCCATGGTAGTGTTGTTTGGGTGGTAAAAGTAGTATTTTTTATTGAATTTTTAAAACCCCTTTGAATAGATTTAAAACATTTGTTACTTATAACGAAGAACTTATAAATAAAAACCTCTATTTTAAAGATTATATTGAAATTATTTGATCCCTCTGAAATTGTTTTATACAGCAACCAAATAAAACATTTGATGAAATTATAATTAATTATATATTTACCCTCAAGTGCAAAAAGCAACTAATTTAAATAATCAATACTATATGAATTTTTCAGCAAAAATGCTTCGTGATAATGCTTTGTGCGACAAAGTTATTGTAGTTACTGGCGGTGGAAGCGGCTTAGGAAAAGCCATGACAAAATATTTTTTAGAATTAGGTGCCAAAGTTGCAATTACCTCCCGTGATTTTGATAAACTAGTTCTTACAGCAACTGAATTAGAGAAAGAAACTGGTGGAATTTGTCTTCCTGTTGCATGCGACGTTCGCCACTATGACCAAGTGATTTTGATGCAACAAGAAGTCTTAAAAAAATTTGGAAAAATTGATGTTTTACTAAATAATGCGGCAGGAAACTTTATCTCACCAACGGAGCGACTCTCTGCAAACGCATTTGACACGATAATTGACATAGTCTTAAAAGGTTCTAAAAATTGTACACTTGCCTTTGGAAAACATTGGATAGCCGAAAAACAAAACAACTGTACAGTTTTAAATATTGTAACAACCTATGCCTTTACTGGTTCTGGATATGTTGTTCCTAGTGCAACTGCAAAAGCTGGTGTCTTAGCCATGACAAGAAGTTTGGCTGTAGAATGGGCAAAATATGGAATTCGAATGAATGCAATTGCTCCAGGGCCCTTCCCTACAAAAGGGGCATGGGATAGACTATTACCGGGCGAGTTGGCAGAAAAATTTGATATGACAAAAAAAGTGCCGCTTAGAAGAGTTGGTGATCACCAAGAGTTAGCAAATTTAGCGGCTTATTTAGTCTCCGATTTTTCTTCCTACATAAACGGTGAAGTCATAGTAATTGATGGTGGGGAGTGGATACAGGGTGCGGGTCAATTTAATATTTTAGAAAAGATTCCTCAAGAGATGTGGGATATGTTTGAAATGATGATTAAGAGCAAGGGGAATAAATAATATAGGATTTGCGTTCATTTCCTTTAAAAAGTATTTCGACTTTAATTTTTTGCAGTTTGCCTTTACAAGTTTACGATATTGTTAACAAAATTAGCTTGATAAAGCCATAAATAATTGTAATTTTACGCTTTAAATTCATCAAAATAAATGGGTAAAATTATTGCTATTGCCAATCAAAAAGGCGGGGTTGGAAAAACAACAACTTCTGTAAATCTTGCAGCTTCACTTGGCGTTTTAGAAAAAAAAGTGCTACTAATTGACGCTGACCCACAGGCAAATGCAAGTTCAGGGCTTGGAATTGATGTAGAAAATGTTAGGATCGGGACTTATCAAATTTTGGAGCATAGTAATACCCCAAAAGAAGCGATAGTTGCATGTAGTGCTCCAAATGTATATGTTTTACCTGCCCACATTGATTTGGTTGCTATTGAGATTGAGTTGGTTGATAAAGAAAATCGGGAGTATATGCTTAAAGAAGCATTAAAAGACATAAAAGATGATTATGACTTTATCTTGATAGATTGCGCACCTTCTTTAGGATTGCTCACATTGAATGCTTTAACTGCTGCAGACAGTGTTGTAATTCCTATTCAGTGCGAATATTTTGCTTTAGAAGGTTTGGGTAAATTATTAAATACAATTAAAAGCGTTCAAAAGATTCACAATGCAAATTTAGATATTGAAGGCCTTTTATTAACTATGTTTGACTCAAGATTACGTCTTTCAAACCAAGTTGTGGAAGAAGTACACAAACATTTCAGTAACATGGTTTTTAAAACTATTATACAGCGAACAGTAAAACTAAGTGAAGCACCAAGTTTTGGAGAGAGTATTATTAACTTTGATGCTACAAGTCGAGGGGCCTCAAATTATTTGAGTTTAGCTCAAGAAATTATAAAGAAAAACAGTAATTAGAGTATGGCAAAGGCTTTGAAAAAACAAGCATTAGGCAGAGGTTTATCTGCCTTGCTTAAAGATCCGGAAAATGATATAAAATCTATTGGAGATAAAAATGCAGACAAACTTGTTGGAAATATTATTGAATTAGATGTTGAAGCAATAGCCATCAATCCTTTTCAACCTCGAAGTAATTTTAATGAAGATTCATTACAAGAATTGGCAACTTCTATTAAAGCGTTAGGTTTAATCCAACCCATTACTGTACGAAAAATCGATTTCAATAAATACCAATTAATATCAGGAGAACGACGTTTACGTGCCTCTAAATTAGTGGGGCTTAAAACAGTCCCTGCATACATTCGTATTGCCAATGACAATGAATCTTTAATGATGGCTTTGGTTGAAAATATTCAACGACATGATTTAGATCCAATAGAGATTGCGCTTTCATATCAAAGATTAATAGAAGAAATTAAACTAACTCAGGAACAAATGAGTGAACGTGTAGGGAAAAAACGTTCTACAATTTCGAACTACTTAAGATTATTGAAACTAGATCCGATTATTCAAACTGGAATAAGAGATGGTTTTATAAGTATGGGGCATGGGAGAGCAATTATTAACATCGATAATCAAGAGGTTCAAACCGATATCTATCAAAAAATAATGAGCCAAAACCTATCGGTTCGCGAAACTGAAACCTTGGTTAAAAATTATCAAACTAGCAAAAAATCAGCTCCTGTTAAATTAAAAAAGACAACTTCTTTTTCAATTTCTAAAGATCAAAGTGAGGCGCTTACCAACTATTTTGACACCAAGATAGAAGTTAAAATTACTACAAACAACAAAGGGAAAATCACAATTCCGTTTCATTCTGAAGAGGATTTTAAAAGAATAATCAAATTAGTAAATAAGTAGTGTCTAAACTGTTTCATATTATTTTACTTTTTTTTCTTTTTGGAAATCAATTTGCTTTTTCTCAAAAAATTGAAGCTTTAATTAAGAAAAGTGATACACTTGTTATAAAAGAAATAGATCCATTACGCCCCACCAAAGCTTCATTTTATTCTGCCCTTTTGCCTGGATTGGGACAAGCTTACAATAAAAAATATTGGAAATTACCAATTGTCTATGGAGCCATTGGAACTAGTCTTTATTTTTATATTAATAACAATAAAAAATACAATAATTATCGGGATGCCTACAAAAGAAGATTACAGGGATTTAATGATGATGAATACCAATACCTAGACAACAGTAGATTAATACAAGCACAACGATTTTATCAACGAAATAGAGACTTATCTTTGTTAGTAACTGTCGCTTTTTATGTGTTAAATATAGTTGATGCAAACATTGATGCGCATTTGGCTCAGTTTAACGTAAACGACAAACTTTCTTTTCAACCAGAAGTTTATCCAAATGAAATTAATTACAAACTAAATATGGGGATCTCTCTTAACTACAAATTCTAGATGAAAATAGCACTTTTAGGATATGGGAAAATGGGAAAAGTAATTGAGAAAATTGCTTTAGAAAGAGGGCATGAAATTGTTCTAAAAAAAGATGAATTCACTTCTTTTGAAGGGATTACAAAAGCAGATGTCGCAATAGACTTTAGTGTTCCCACTAGTGCTGTAGAAAATATTACCACTGCAATAAACAATTCCATTCCAATAATTTCAGGCACTACAGGTTGGCTTGATAAATTGGATCAAATAGAAAAACTTTGTGTCGAAAAAAATGGCGCCTTTTTATACAGTTCCAATTATAGTTTAGGCGTAAATATCTTTTTTGAATTAAATGATCAGCTTGCAAAATTGATGTCGAAATTTAAAAACTATAAAGTATCCCTAGAAGAAATTCATCATACCCATAAACTTGACAAACCAAGTGGGACTGCCATAACACTAGCAAATTCTATAATTAATCGCTCAGATAACAACGATTGGTCTATCGAAAACGAAAAAGAAGGTACTGTTTTTATTGATGTTAAACGAATTGATGAAGTGCCTGGCACGCATAGCATTTTTTATAATTCGGAGGTTGATGTTATTGCTATTAAACATATTGCCCACAATCGAGATGGTTTTGCTCTTGGCGCTGTAATAGCAGCCGAATGGATAATTGGAAAAAAAGGGAATTTTTCAATGAAAGATGTAATTGAACTAAATCGTAATTAAAAATAAATATTGTAATTAAACTTTAAAACGCTTTATTATGGAATTATCTAATTGGTTTTTACTTTTAATAGCTATTCAACTAATTCATGGATTGGGTACATGGAAACTATATCAAAAGGCCGGGAGAAAATCTTGGGAAGCTTTTGTCCCAATATACAATGCAATAGTTTTGATGAAAATTATAAACCGTCCAGTTTCTTGGACCTTACTCCTTTTCTTTCCCGTTATCAATTTGATTTTAATTCCTGTAATTTGGATAGAAACTTTAAGAAGTTTTGGAAAAAATTCAACTAATGACACGTTTTTCGGAATATTATCTTGCGGACTCTATATCTATTATATCAATTATTTTCAGCCAGATGTAGTCTATATAAAAGATAGAAGTTTAATAGCTAAAACCAAAACAGGAGATACCATTAGCTCCCTTCTTTTTGCAATTGTTGTTGCAACTTTAGTACATACTTATGTTATGCAACCCTTTACAATTCCAACTGCATCTTTGGAAAAATCATTACTAATTGGCGATTTTCTATTTGTTAGTAAGTTTCATTATGGTGCTAGAACACCAATGACCGCCGTGGCAGCTCCAATGGTACATGATACACTTCCAGTAGTAAAAACAAAATCGTATACAAGTTGGCCCCAATTACCTTACTTCCGATTTCCTGGGTTTCAAAAAATCAAAAAAAATGATATTGTCGTTTTTAATTGGCCAGCAGATACGGTATACAAATTTTTTGATACTTCGGGAAGGAGTATTTTAAAACCTGTGGATAAAAAATCAAACTATGTTAAACGTTGTCAAGGAACACCTGGTGATTCATTACAAATTAAAAACGGTACTGTATTTATTAATGGCAAAGAGCTTATTCTTCCTGGAAGAGCAAAAACACAATATTCCTACAATGTGACCTACGACATGAATAATACTGATTTAGATTTTGAGTATTTGTTGAATGAATTGGGGTCAACTGATGGAGCTGGATTTAGAACTGAGGCAAGAGACTCATTATTCATAAGAGCATTAACTAAAGAAGGGGCGGAAACACTAAGAAAAGTAAATGGAATAAAATCGGTTACTCAAGTTATTGAGAAGAAAGGGGAATCAAATATTTTTTCACACAATCCAAATTGGAATGCCGATAATTTTGGACCAATTTACATTCCAGAAAAAGGAAAAAAAGTAGCGTTAAATGTAAAAACCCTTCCTTTTTACAAGAGAATAATTACGGCATACGAGAACCATACACTAAAAGTTGTAGGCGATGATATTTATATAGATAACAAAAAAGTCACAACCTATACTTTCCAACAAAATTATTATTGGATGATGGGAGATAATAGACATAATTCTGAGGACAGCAGATATTGGGGTTGTGTACCAGAGAATCATATCGTGGGCAAACCCGTTTTTATTTGGATGAGTTGGGATACTAATGGAAAAGGAATAAATAAAATTCGTTGGGAACGATTATTTACAACCGTTGGAGGTGATGGACAACCAGAATCCTATTTCAAAATATTTCTTGGTTTATTAGCACTATATTTTGTTGGCGACTATTTTTGGAAGAAAAGAAAAAAAGGTTAATTTGTTAATGTGGTTATACGGTTATTCGATTCTCATTTACAAATAACCACACGAGCAAAGCGAACAGACGCAGTAAATCCCCAAATAAACGAATGCTTATGTACATTTTTTCTTTTGAAAAATTAGAAGTTTGGGTGGAAGCTAAAGAGTTTTCCAAGTCTATATATAAAGAAACTACAAATTTTCCTGATACAGAAAAATTTGGATTAACATCACAATTAAGAAGAGCTTCTATATCAATTGCATCAAATATTGCTGAAGGTTCCGCACGAAAAAGCTACAAAGACAAAGCCCATTTTACGACAATGGCATTTGGTTCTGCAGTAGAAATACTCAACCAATTAATAATTTCATTTGAGTTAAATTTTGTTTCAGAAATTGATTATTTAAAATTAAGAGAGCAGTTAGAAAGTATTACTAATAAACTAAATGCTCTTCGAAATTACCAAATAGACAAATCAAACGAAACCAAATAACCAAATAACCGCATCCACAAATGAACACAATCATCCACCCATCCTACTTCCCATCGATAAGTAATTTTGTGGCGATTGCCAAAGCGGATATTGTGACGTTTGAAATGGAAGACAATTTTCAAAAGCAAACCAATAGAAACCGAATGTATATTTATAGTCCAAATGGCATTCAACTCTTGAATGTCCCAATAAAAAAGAGTAAAGTAGCCCATCAAAAAACCAAAGATGTTAAAATAGAATCTGCTTTTGATTGGCAAAAACAACATTTCAAATCGTTGGAAGCAGCTTACAGAACTTCACCCTTTTTTGAATATTTTGAGGATGAAATTACGTCTGTCTTTAAAAAAAAGCATACATTTTTAATGGATTTAAACCTGGAAACCCTAGAAATAGTGTCGAAATGTTTGCGTTTTAATTTGAATTTTAAAAAGACAGATGACTATTTTCATGAAAGTAATGACAAAATAGACTACCGTAATCTAATTAATGGAAAAAAAGACACAACGCTCCTTGACCCTTATACTCAAGTCTTTGGATACAAACACGGATTCATAAATAATTTATCTATTTTAGACTTACTTTTTAATGAAGGAAAGTATGCCTTAGATTATTTAAAGTCTCAAAAAATATAACTAATCTACTACTGAAAGCCTTGTTGAAATTGGAAAATGATCTGATTTTTGAAAATCGGTGAAAGTGGTAAATTTTTTAATTTTCATTTTTTTACTGGCAAAAATATAATCTATACGAGCCGGATAGAATTTAAAATGATACGTTTGACCAAAGCCTTTACCTGATTCCTCGAAACAATCATTCATATCTGATTTTATACTTCTATAAACGTATGAAAACGGACTATTATTCATATCACCACATACTATCATTGGGTAGTTACACTTACTTTTATGTGCAACCAAAATTTCGGTATGTAATTCCTGCTTTTTAAAAGCATCGCTAATTCTATTAAAGAGAAGTTGTGATTTATTTTTGTTTATGGAATCTACGTGACGAGAAATCTCATTTACATCTGGTGATATTTTTATTGATTGAAGATGCATATTATATACTCTGATCGTATCTTTTCCCTTTTTTATATCGGCATAAATAATATTATTACCGATAGACGAAATTTTAAGTTCTCCTCCATTAATAATAGGAAACTTGGAGAAAATAGCTTGTCCCGTTTTGATTTTGTTACCCTCCATAAATACTGACTTATATTTATAGACACGTAAATCAATTGAAGCATTTTCTGAGTATTCTTGAATACATAAAATATCAGGATTTTGTTCGTTGATAAAAGTCAAAATAGAATTCCCAACATCTTCACCCTCAATCCAACCAAACAAATTAAATAAACGAACATTGTAACTCATTAGGGTAAAATCTTTATCTTCAGCTTCTATTTCGTTGGATGTGAATTTATAGAATTTATTTATAAAGGTAATTCCCACCAACAATACAAGACCAGAAAGTATTACTTGTCGTTTTAATTGCAACAACCAATACAAAAAAAACAGTCCGTTTAAAAGTAGAAAAAGGGGTAAGATTAATGTCAATACCGACAAAAGCGGAAATAATTTAGGTGCGAGGAAAGGAAGAAAATAGGCAATAAAAGTCAGTGCCGTAATTGCAATATTTAATCCAAAAACAAATTTGTTAAACAAAGAAAGTTTTTTCATCTCTACTTTAAACGTTGACTATTTACCTACTTTAAATAGGAATTCTTTTTCTTCTACGGTTAAACTATCATAACCCGAATGACTAATTTTATCTAAAATTTCATCTATTTGCTGTTGTGTTTTGTCCTTCACAATAATTCTACTCTGTTTTGAATTGTAGGATTTATTCCGATTTACATGTACTTTTTTAAATGGGGTTGCTTCATTTTTTATGAACAAATTTGCAAAAAAATCAATTACTGAATTTACAATTTTACTTAAATCAATACCCCTAATTAACAACTGTATAAATATAAAACCAAAAAAAGCACCACTCAAATGTGCAATATGTCCACCTGTGTTCTCCAATTTTAATTGCAACAAATCTAGCAATAATATAACAGCAGTTATATGCCAAAGCTTTACGGTTCCAACTAACAATAAACGAATTTCCATCAAAGGTTGATAGGTAGTGGTAGCGACTAAAATAGCCATTATTGCTGCTGATGCGCCAACTAGTAATGAAAGCTCGTTCATTAAATAAAAGCTAGCACAAAAACACATTCCAGCAAAAATTGAACTCAAGAGATATAACGCAAGATATTGTTTTTGTGTAAAAAAAGTTAAAAATAATCGACTTGAAAAGTTTAAAACCATCATATTAAAAAACAAATGAAGAAATCCATTATGAAAAAAAGCATAGGTTAGTAGCGTCCAAACGCGATATAAAACAACTGAAGGATCTGAAGATAAGCCTATCCAACTCGGATAATAAAAAACCGCCGTTTTAAAATTATAGAAAAATACGATCGATAAAAGAAATATACCAACATTCCAATAAATCATTTTGTTGGCAATGCCGCCAATCTTATATTGCATCTTTATATCGTCAAAAATTGTATTCATAAATTAATTCCAACGATTATTATTAAACTGATTTTTTTTCCAATACCACATCATCAACAAACCTGTTAAAGCGCCACCAACGTGAGCAAAATGAGCAACTCCAGTACCTCCTGCACCAAAAAGTGAGCTTCCTTTAAATCCTAAAAATAAATCAACCGCAATAATTCCTGGCACAAAATATTTGGCTTTAATCGGGATTGGGATAAACATTATTCCCAATTCAGCCATTGGAAACATAAAAGCAAAAGCCGCAAGCAATCCGTAAATAGCGCCAGATGCACCAACTGCAGTGGATTTATAAGTTTGAATCGCAGACTGCAAAGTTTCAAATTGATCTTGCGAACAGTTGGAACCATCAAGTATCGTCTTTACTTTAGATGAAATCATATGGCCAGAACCATCAAAAACCGAACTATAATCAGCATTTAAAAGAATTTGAATATTTGTTTCTGATAAATGTAAACTCGAAAGCTGGTCTAAGACATTTTGAATCTGAAAATAATTAACCGCTGTATGCAATGCTGCCGCACCTAAACCACAAGAAATATAGAAAAAAATAAATTTTTTAGCGCCCCAAAATTGTTCTAGAGCACTACCAAAAGAAACTAACGCAAACATATTAAAAACCAAATGAAAAAAATTAGGCATTGGAGCATGCATGAACATACTCGTAAGGGGTTGCCATATTTTGAAATCTGGATTTTCTACATAGAACATTGATAGCATAGGATATGCCTCAACTACAAATTGAGAACCTACGAAAAAAATTATATTTATTATTAATAACTGCTTAACAGTTTCGGTCATTTGCATCATGTGCTAAATTTTTTGTCAATATCACTCACACTCATCGTAATAAATGTTGGTTTTTGGGAGGGAGATACATTGGGTTCTTTACATGCAAAAAGGTTGTGAACTAAATTCTCTTGCTCTTTCTCGGTTAAATAAGTGCCCGTTTTAACGGCTAAGCTTTTAGCAATGGATTTAGCAATAGTGTCATTTTGACAAAAACTACTCGCCGGAATTCCATGTTGTAAGTCGCTTAATAATTCATCAACAACAAGTGCAATTTGACTTTCTGCAACAGTTAAGGGAATTCCAGAAATTACAACGGCATCATCCTGAATGGCATCAAAAATAAATCCCATACTCTCTAAGGAAGTTCTTAATTCAGTTAATAATTGTATTTCTGTCTTTGAAAAAGATAATTGTAATGGAAATAACATTTTTTGACTTGAAGCTTGTTGAACTGTCATACTTCGCAAGTATTCTTCATATAATATTCGCTCATGTGCCCTTTTTTGGTTGATTATAACCATCCCCGACTTTATTGGACTTACAATATACTTTTTTTGGATTTGGTAAGTGCGTTTAACCTCTTGCTCAATTTCGTTTTCCTCAAATAATGAAGAGGTAACAGCATCATTTTCAAATGTCATTTCAGTTATTTCTTGTCCCGATTGCTGAACTCCCACATACAAACTTTCCCAACTTGGAAGAATCTCTGATTTTTTATAATTGTTCGAAGAAGAAAATCCATCAACTGACTTTCTTTCATGCTGATTAACTCCCGCTTCATCCGAGAATGGATTATAACTACTATCAACTTGTATTGTTGGAAAATCTACTGTTTTATTTTGATATTCATAAGGAGTATCTAAATTGGGATCTCTATCAAAATCTAGAACGGGAGAGACATTAAATTGTCCCAAACTATGTTTAATTGATGACCGTAAAATGGCATATAAAGCGTGCTCATCATCAAACTTAATTTCAGTTTTGGTTGGATGAATATTGATATCTATCGTATGTGGCGGTACATCTAAATATATAAAATAACTCGGCTGGGCGCCATCTTTTAGCAAGCCTTCATAACCTGCCATCACAGCATGATGCAAATAACCACTTTTGATATATCGATTATTCACAAAAAAGAATTGTTCTCCTCTATTTTTTTTTGAAAACTCGGGTTTACCTATAAAGCCATGTAAATTAACTATTTCGGTTTCTTCAGTAATAGGCACTAATTTTTCATTTGTTTTTCCAGAAAAAACAGTAACAATTCGTTGTCTAAAATTTGATATTGGCAAATTAAACATCTCACTCCCATTATGATACATTGTGAAATGAATAGAAGGATGTGCCAATGCAACACGTTGAAATTCATCAACTATATGGCGATATTCAACAGTATCCGATTTTAAAAAATTACGACGGGCCGGAATATTGAAAAATAAATTCTTAACTAAGAAGGATGTGCCCTTGGGCATTACAGCCGGATCTTGGGACATAAACTTACTACCCTCAACAATACAGTGGGTTCCCAACTCATCTTGCTCCTGCTTGGTTTTCATCTCTACATGCGCAATCGCAGCAATAGAAGCAAGTGCCTCTCCTCTAAAACCTTTGGTATAAAGCGAAAATAAATCCTCGGCTTGTCTTATTTTTGAAGTAGCATGCCGCTCAAAGCACAATCTAGAGTCGGTTATACTCATCCCAATACCATTATCAACTACCTGAATAAGTGATTTCCCTGCATCTTTAATTATCAATTTTATATCGGTTGCTTTTGCATCAACTGCATTTTCAAGTAACTCTTTAACCACAGAGGCAGGACGCTGCACAACTTCGCCAGCCGCAATTTGGTTGGCAACATGATCAGGAAGTAATTGAATTATACTAGACATTTAATTAAAATTATAAATAAATTAAGGCAAACAAATTTAAACAAAATCTTGTGTTGATTTTCTAATAAACTCGCAAAAATATGAAGATGAATAAAGCGGTGTTATTATAAAAAATAGCTAAAAAAAAGGTCATTATGCTTCTTCCGTAGTTCTTCTGAGATGTGCCATTTTAATTGCCGCTATTGCAGCTTCTATGCCTTTATTTCCGTGGATACCTCCACTCCTATCTCTAGATTGTTGCTCATTATTATCTGTAAGCAAGCAAAAAATTACTGGAGTGTCAGTTTGTACATTCAAGTCTTTTATCCCCTGGGTAACGCCATCACAAACAAATTCAAAATGCATCGTCTCGCCTTTAATAACACATCCAATAACAATCACAACATCTACCTCTTGAGTCACAATCATTCTTTGTGCCCCATATACCAATTCAAAACTTCCCGGAACATTCCAACGAATAATATTTTCTGATTTAGCACCACAGTCTAACAAAGCCAATTCGGCTCCCAAAAACATACCATTGGTAATTTCTTCATTCCATTCTGAAACAACAATCCCAAACCGAAATTCATTCGCATTTGGGATTGTACTTTTATCGTAATTAGATAATTTTTTATTTGCAGTAGCCATAATAATCGGTATTAATTATACGCTCTTGTGATTGTACACAAAGAAGAAGGTGCTACACTAAGGAACAAACTCTTTTATTGAGCTAAACCAATAAGTCCATCAACAGCTTGAGCTTCTGGCGTATTATCGTAATTGTCTTTGATGTCATTAAAGTACTTTAATGCGTCAACTTTATTTCCTAAAACTAAAGCTGTTTTCCCAGCTTTTAAAAGATATAACGGACGCGTTAATTCATTTTTATTTGCATCGGCGGCTTTAATATAATAAGACAAAGCTTCCGTTTGCTTATTCAGTTGGGAATACGCATCTCCTGTAACACCAATAGCAAGAGTGCTTAACATGATGTCATTTGAACTAAAATTTTCTAGACTTGAAATTGCTTCTGTATATTTTTTTGTGTTTAAATATGCAATTCCAGCATAATAATTTGCTAAATTTCCTGCATCAGTACCTGAAAATTCAGCGGCTATTTTAACAACACCAAATTTACCATCAGAGCCTTTTAAAACTAAGTTATATAAAGAATCCGCTTTTGTTCCTGTGGCATCAACTGCCTTTTGAAAATTCTGTTGTGGAACAAATAACTCCGATGCAGCTTCAACTTCTTTGGGCTCAGAAACAAATTTTACGTATAATAAATAAGACACAGTAAGTAAAGCAGCAACAGTTAAAAATCCTAAAATATATTTTTGATTTTTTGCTATAAAATCTTCTGCTCTGGAAGCCGATTGGTCCAAACTGTCAAAAGCTTTTGCAGTTGCACTATCTTTTGCATCAACATTTACATCTTCTATATAGTTATTATCGAATTTCTCACCTTTCTCTTTTGGTGATTTGAATCCTCTTTTATTATAAGTTGCCATTTCTGTTATTTTAGTGTGCGCAAAAATAAAATTTTTATTCATATTTAAAAGCTATTTTTATCGATATTTTTGAATAATTTGCAGCACTCAAGTTTACAACTCGTGTTTAAACCAATTATTAGACTTGATTTGTATTAGAAATAAGAACTCTTGGTATTAATTTTAAGTAAAAACTAACTTGTTTTTAAAACGTATTTCGCTACTCAATTATAAAAATTTTTCGGAGTCGACCTTCGAATTAGATGCCAAAATAAATTGTTTTGTAGGTAAAAATGGTATTGGCAAAACAAACATTTTGGATGCTATTTATCATCTTGCTAATGGTAAAAGTTATTTTAATCCTTTATCTGTTCAAAACATCAAGCATGAAGCAGACTTTTTCGTAATTGATGGGACTTTTGAAAAAGACAATCGGCCTGAACATATATTGTGTAGTCTTAAGAAAGGTCAAAAAAAAATACTAAAACGAAACGGAAAGGTCTATGAAAAGTTCTCCGATCATGTGGGACTAATTCCGTTAGTAATAATATCTCCTTCAGATAGTGACTTAATTATTGAAGGCAGTGAAACCAGGCGCAAATTTATTGATAGTGTAATTTCTCAATTGGATTCAACTTATCTTCAAAAATTAATACAATATCAAAAAATTATTAGCCAAAGAAATGCTTTGCTAAAATACTTTGCTTTAAATCATGTTTTTGAGGAAGAAACTTTAGTAATCTACAATGAGCAACTAAATGATCTCGGACAATTTATCTTTGAAAAGAGAACTGCTTTTTTAAAAGATTTTGTACCTATTTTCAACGACTACTATCAAGAAATTTCGGATGCCTCAGAAGAAGTGCAATTGGTTTATCAAAGTGATTTGTTTGAAAAAAACACAAAAACACTACTAGAAGAAAATATCAGTAAAGACCGCGCACTACATTATACCTCAGTAGGGGTTCATAAAGATGATTTGTTATTTGAAATTAAAAATTACCCCATAAAGAAGTTTGGTTCTCAAGGACAGCAAAAATCATTTTTAATTGCATTAAAATTGGCTCAATTCGATTTTGTTAAAAAACAGAACGGAGTAAAACCCTTACTTTTATTTGATGATATTTTTGATAAACTAGATGAATATAGAGTGAGTAAAATTATTAAAATGGTAAATAATGAAGAATTTGGACAATTATTTATTTCAGACACGCACTCGGATAGAACTGAAAATATTGTAAAAACCACGCATCAGAGTTATAAAATTTTTAATCTTTAAAAAATCGGGAGTAAATTTGCACAAAAACAATAAACTATGAAATCAAAATTGTCTTCTCTCCTTGCTTTATTTTTGTTAATTGAAAGTTGTACAGGACAACCGGATAAATCAATACAAAATCTAGACGTAAAAGCTTTTGAAGCTAAATTGAATAGTGTTGAAAAACGTCAATTACTAGACGTAAGAACCCCTGAAGAATTTGCCTCAGGTTCTATTGATGGTGCTGTAAACGTAGATTGGAATAGTACTGATTTTAGTAAAAATGTGAGTGCGTATGACAAAACGCAACCCATATTTGTTTTTTGTAAAGTTGGCGGTAGAAGTTCAGAATCTGCAGCTAAATTGGTGCAATTGGGGTTCAAGGAGATTTATAATTTAGAGGGCGGAATTATGAAATGGAATGCCTCTGGTCATGCAGTAGCAAGTGATAAAATTATTGGTATTTGTGACCAAGAATATAAAGAATTAATCAATTCAAGCGATCGGGTTTTAATTGACTTTAATGCGAAATGGTGTGCGCCTTGCAAGAAAATGAATCCCTATATTTTAAAATTTCAAGCTGAAATGAAATCTAGAATTAAAATCGTGCAATTAGATGCCGACGAAAACAAAACCCTTGTATATCAAATGAGACTAGATGGATTACCAACTCTCATTATTTATGAAAAAGGAAAAGAAGTATGGCGAAATGTGGGATTCATCTCGGAAGAAGATTTAAAAAAGAATTTGTAATATGATTACCCAGGAAGCGCTCTCTTTTCTTGATGATCTGGCATCTAACAACTCTACCGTATGGATGCATGCCAATATAAAAAGGTATGAAAATTATAAAAAGGACTATTACAATTATATAGCATCCATTTTATTTGAAATGAAACCTTTTGACAAAACATTGGAGCCTTTGGAAGTAAAAAACTGTACGTTTAGAATTAATCGTGATATACGATTTACAAAAGATAAAGTACCTTACAAAACGAATATGGGTGTTTGGCTTTCGCAAAATAAAAATTCAAAAAACAGTCCGGGTTATTACCTCCACTATGAAAAAGGAAAGTCATTCATTGCGGGGGGAGTTTGGTGTCCTGAACCAATAGATTTGAAGAAGATTAGAAAAGAAATTGCATATTTTTATGAGGATTTAGAAACGGTACTCAATGAAAAACAATTCAAATCAGAATTTGGCGGATTTACTTTTGAAGAAAAAAATACACTAAAAAAAGCACCAAAAGACTTTGATACTAATCATCCTGCCATCACATTTTTAAAACTTAAGAGTTACACGGCATCAACAAGCATAGAAGACAAGCTATTTTTAGATCCTAATTTTAGTAACCTAGTCGCAAAAAAACTATTACTTTTAAAACCAATGAATGATTTCTTGACGCGAGCGCTTGAAACCGAAGATTAGATATGTGATATGGCTAAAAAGAAAATTTTATTTTTGGGAGAAACCTATAGAGCAGATGCTATTACTTGGATGAGCGGCTTGAAAGAATTTGGTGATTTTGAAATCGTAACTTGGGAACTTAAAAATAGCAGTAATGGATTTCAAAGAGCTAAAAGACTGATTGAAATTTTAACAGCCATCTTAACGATCAAAAGCATCGTAAAAAAGCACAGCCCCGATATGGTTATTGCCGAACGAACAACAAGCTACGGTTTTCTAGCATCCATTTGTGGCGTAAAACCAATAGCAATTGCCCAACAAGGAATAACTGATTTGTGGCCAACTAATTCTCCGTTAGTATTTCTAAAAAAAATAATGCAAAATTACGCTTTCAAAAAAGCGGACTTAATCCATGCTTGGGGAGTAGCTATGGCTGTAAATATCGAAAAACATGACATTGATATGTCAAAAGTGATGGTTTTACCCAAAGGAATAAACGTAGCTACTTTCCGATTCGAGACAACCAACGATGCCAACAAAATAAATGCTGTGGTAACCCGCTCTCTAGAACCCGAGTACAAACATGATTTAATTTTAAAAGCATTTTCAACCCTAAAAAAAAGAAACATCCCATTTCAACTTACAATAGTAGGAGATGGTTCGCAATTCAAAAATCTAAAATCACTCACAAAGACATTAAACATTGAAAATGAAGTTGTATTTACGGGACGAATTAACAATAATCAAATCCCAGATTTTTTAGTAGCCGCTAATTTTTATATAAGTACGCCCGAGACAGAAGGCGCATCTGCTTCTTTATTTGAGGCAATGGCCTGTGGATGTTTTCCTATTGTTAGCGATTTACCTGGAAATAGAAGTTGGATTCAACAACAAGAAAATGGAATTCTAGTAGAAATTACAGACGAATCTAGTTTGGTCAATGCTTTGGAATGGAGTTTTAAAGAAAGTGAATTTACCAAAAAAGCAATTCTTCAAAATAGAAAATTTATTGAAGAAAATGTCAATTACAAAATTAACATGACCAAAATAGCCATGGCCTACCACGAATTAATTTCGTCAAAAAAACAAATTTCATAAAAAATGTGCGGAATTAACGGAATCTTACATTTCAATAATAGACAAGTTGATGCAAATCAGCTTGAGAAAATGCGTGATGTTTTAGCACACCGAGGCCCAGACAGTAAAGGCATTTTTATAAACAACTCTCTTGGAATGGGCCACAGAAGGCTATCAATAATTGATACCTCCGAGGGTGGAAATCAACCTTTTTTATCTGATGACGGAAGATATGCGCTTGTATTTAACGGTGAAATTTATAATTATCAGTCTTTTTATCCCGAATTAAAAAGCAAAGGAATTGTACTTAAAACAGGTTCAGACACTGAAGTTCTTTTAAAACTATATGAATTATATGGTCTAGAAATGCTTTCTAAACTCAACGGCATGTTCGCCTTTGCGATTTGGGATACAAAAGAAAAAAAATTAACACTCTGCCGTGACAGAATGGGTGTAAAACCATTGTACTATAGTTTATACCAGAATACCTTATATTTTGCCTCCGAACAAAAAGCAATTTTTGCTGCAGGAGTCCCCATTAAAATTGATGAATTTGGTTTAGAAGAATACTTTTATAATCGATTTGTGGCGGGCGAGAATAGTTTATTTAATGATGTTAAGAAAGTACTTCCAGGACATTTTATGGTTATTGATGAAAATGGAAAAAGCACTACAAACCGCTGGTGGAACTTAAAACATGAAATTGAAAATCATGTCCCCATACAAAATCCAAAGAAATGGTTTGAGGAAACCTTGTTTGATTCGGTAAAACTAAGAATGGTTAGTGATGTTCCTGTGGGTGTCTTATTGAGTGGCGGATTAGATTCGTGTTCTATTTTATCTTGTTTACACGAATTAAATTATAAAAATGTTGAAACCTATAATATTAGTTTTTCCGAAACAGAACATAACGAGGAGTATTTAGCAAAAAAAATTACAAATAATCTTAATTATTCCTTTAATCATATTGAGCTAAATAATGACAATTTATTTCAAAATTTGATTGAAAGTTCTATTTGGCAAGACGAACCGATAATGCACTTAAACGAACCCCATTTATTGGCGATTTCTAAATTGGCAAAATCAAAAGTTAAAGTGCTGCTATCTGGAGAGGGAGCCGACGAATTAATGGGTGGCTATGTGCGTTATAAAGCATTAAAAAATCCAACACTCTTACATCTGATTTCGAAATTATCCCATATTGGGATGTTTAATAAAAATCCACGATACGACAAACTGATACGATATTCAAAAATGAGAGATACTGGTGAATTAGTACTTTATAATGGTTGTAATATATATCCAAATAATGTAACTAGTTTTTATGGTAAGGATCAAAAACCCTTGAATGAATACCGATATCAAATCTTGAAAGAAGCTCGTGAATTATATCCAAAAAACTTACAACGTCAGGCGCTCTACTTTGACCAACATACTTATTTATGTTCTCTTTTAGACAGGAACGATAGATGCACTATGGGTTCGTCAATTGAATGCCGAGAACCATTTCTAGACCAACGATTAATTGCCGGACTAGGCACACTTGAAAACAAATGGTTGTTTACGGGCAAAAAAGGGAAATTTATTTTAAAAAATAGTATGGAAAATAGACTCCCTAAAAAAATTATTAACTTTAGGAAAATTGGCCTTAGTGCACCATGGGGAAGTTATCTTTTAAACATGCCGAGTTGTAAAGAAGAGATGGATCATTTTGCTAAAAGTGAAATTTTCGAACTGCCCTTTTTGGAAAATATTGATGGAGGAAAACTAGTGGATACATTTAGAAAAGGGAATATGAAAATCCTTCCCTATATGCTACCCCTTTTCATGCTTCATGTTTGGAAAAAAAATTATTGTCAATCGATTGTTTAGAAGACTTTTAATTTATTTTTGTCAGATGAAAATCCAAAACAACTTCCCGCTAAAAAATTACAACTCATTCGGAATTGATGCCTATGCCGATAAGTTTGTTGCTGTACAGACTTTAGATGAATTAAAATCTATTTTAACAGCTTCTAAAAATGAAACTAAATTTATACTGGGAGGCGGAAGTAACATGCTTCTTACAAAGGACATAGAGGCTCTTGTAATTCATATTGATTTAAAAGGAAAAAAAATAATCAATCAAAATGATGATTATGTATGGGTTGAAAGTATGGCCGGAGAAAATTGGCACGAATTTGTACTTTGGACTATAGAGCAAGATTTTGGCGGTTTAGAAAACATGTCTCTAATTCCTGGAAATGTTGGCACAACTCCCATACAAAACATTGGCGCTTATGGAGCAGAAATAAAAGATACGTTTGAATCATGCAGCGCAATTCATATAAACACACTTGAAACAGAAAGTTTTTCTAATGAAGCGTGTCATTTTGGTTACCGGGAGAGTATTTTTAAGAATAATGTAAAAGATCAGTATATCATTACATCAGTCATTTTTAAACTTTCAAAACGCAATCACAAAATCAATACTTCGTATGGGGATATTACAAAAGAACTAGAAAAAAATAACATCAAAATACCAACTCTAAAAAATGTATCCGATGCAGTAATAGCCATACGAAAGCAAAAATTACCCGATCCTAAAGAATTAGGAAATAGCGGCAGCTTCTTTAAAAACCCTATAATTTCAAAAACACAATTCGAAGAAATTTTGATTTCATTTCCCGAAATACCTCATTATCATATTTCAGAAACAGCGGTAAAAATTCCTGCAGGTTGGCTAATAGAAAAAACAGGTTTCAAAGGAAAAAGATATGGTGATGCCGGAATACATAAAAATCAAGCGCTCGTACTTGTAAATTATGGCGGAGCAACTGGTACTGAAATTCTCAATATTTCCAAAGAAATACAGGCCACAATATGGAGCCAATTTGGAATTCAAATTGAAACCGAAGTAAATATCATTTAACGCAAATAATAGCATTAACTAAAATTTGTGTGAAGTAAAATACGACAGTTAATTCGAAAAATATTGCTTTAAGACTAAATTTTTCATGTCACTACAACTCAAAATCATAATACAATTTTGTACATTTGCTAACCTTTTTTAAAAGTTCAAGTAAGTACTATGTTGTTAATTTTATTCTCGCTATTTATAGCTGTTGTTGTATTTCAATTTGTATATTATATAATAGTATTCGGTAAATTTTCTTTTTTAAAACCACAAAATAAAACACTAAAGAGAATTCCAATTTCAATAATTGTGTGTGCAAAAAACGAAGAAGAAAACATACGATCATTAGTCCCGCTATTAGTCGAACAGGAATACCCACAATTTGAGATTGTATTAATTGATGATGCTTCAAATGATGGTACTTTAGAAGTGTATGAAGAATTTGAAAAACAACATGCAAACATCAAGCTTGTAAAGGTTGAAAACAACGAAGCTTTCTGGGGAAATAAAAAATATGCATTGACTTTAGGAATTAAAGCAGCAAAAAATGAATACTTATTATTTACTGATGCCGATTGTATTCCGGCTTCTAAAAATTGGTTGGCAACAATGAGTGCTGAGTTTACCGCAACTAAAACTATTGTTTTAGGCTATGGAGCTTATGAAAAAATTAAAGGATCACTAATTAATAAAATTATACGTTTTGAAACGTTACTAACAGCCACACAATATTTATCCTGGGCAAAAATTGGGAAACCTTATATGGGAATTGGTCGAAATATGGCTTACAAACGTGAAGAATTTTTTAATGTCCGTGGATTCATGGACCATATGCACGTGAGGTCGGGCGATGATGATTTATTTATCAACCAAGCAGCAAAAGAAAAAAACACGGCTATATGTTATGATCATGATGGCTTTACCTATTCAAAACCAAAAACAACTTTCAAAGAATGGTTTATTCAAAAACGTCGTCATGTATCAACAGCCAAATATTATAAATCCTTCGACAAAAGTCAATTGGGCTTATTCTATTGCACACAACTTCTTTTTTTTATCATCCCGATAATTTTGTTAGCATTTAAATATCAATGGATTGCAGTACTTAGCATTATTCTTTTTCGGTATATTTTTACATGGATTTCTTTGGGATTTGCCGCCGGTAAACTAAAAGAGAAAGACGTAATGTATTGGTTTCCTCTTATAGAAATAATTGTAATTGTAACCCAGCTTAATGTTTTTATTACCAATGCTTTTTCAAAACCAGTAAATTGGAAATAATTTTATATATAGAAAAAGCTAAAACTGGCGATCAGGTTGCTTTTACCTATTTGCTCGACCATTACTGGAATGAAGTATATGGTTTCATGCTCAAAAGAACAGAAAACGAAACCGATTCTGAAGACATAACCATAGAAACTTTTTCTAAAGCGTTTGACAAAATAGCAACGTATAACCCCGAATTTCAATTTAATACCTGGTTAATTGCAATAGCCAAAAATGTTCATATTGATATGCTCAGGAAAAAAAAATCAACTTTTTTCGTTGAAATCACAGATGAACAAAATCAGCGTGCATACAATATTGCCGACACCACGCCCTCTATTGAAGATGCCTTAATTATAGAACAAAATTTATCAAGACTCTTAGAGTTTATTAAAGAATTAAAGCCCCGATACCAAGAAGTTATTCAATTACGTTATTTTCAAGAAATGAGTTATCAAGATATTTCCGAGCAACTTAATGAGCCCCTAAGTAACGTTAAAATTAAACTACTTCGCGCAAAAAAACTACTGGCTGAAATTATAAAAAATAAGAATTAGTTAAATACGCATTGGCTTCAGTTCCAATTTTAACAAAGTATCTATTTGTATATTTTATATTCTGTTTTATAAAAAATTAGAAAACAATTTCTCTTAATAAAACGGTTAATAATTTTATAATTTAATTTTAATCCTCTCTAATTTAATCGGTATAATTGCATAGATTTATTTTTATGAAGTTTGCGATTCTACCATTTTTATTCACAATTTTTTATTTGTCTGGACCACGAATTGCCCAAAGCAATTCATTTGGTAGTTATTCGTATGACAATTTATATATCCATTCCACTTATCCAGTAAAAATGGGTAAAGTATCTGATGAATACTTTTACACCATGAGACAAGAAATAGATTCATTTTATACTGATAGTATCAATTGTAAGGAATATAGCGGTGGTTTTATTGTAGTAAAGAATGGAAGGGTAATTTATGAAGACTACCAGGGATTTTCTGACGCAGCCGCTGGAAAAAAAATTGATGCCTTTACACCAATTCACTTAGCCTCAATTAGTAAAGTTTTAACAACAAGTGCTATCTTACGCTTAGTACAACAAGACAATTTACTGCTAGACCAAAAAGTAACAGATTGGCTTTCAAAATTTCCCTATCAAGAAACTACAATTCGAACACTTCTAAATCATCGAAGTGGAATTCAACATTATTCCAAATTCCCAACACTGTTAAAGAAAAAATGGGATAAGAAAAAAATAGTAACTAATGAAGATATTTTTAATTTTCTTGTTGAAAATAAGATTGGCTTGAAATACCCAAATGACACTCACTTTGAATATTGTAATACCAATTATATCATATTAGCGCTAATAATTGAAAAAGCAACGGGCCTAAGTTACCAGAAAGCCATGCAGGAACTTGTGTTTAAGCCATTAGGAATGACAAACAGTTATGTGTTTAATTATTACACCGATATTGAAACTGCTTCAAAATCATATAAGGGAAATTCTATTTATCCTTGGAATCAGTTTGATGCCTTATATGGTGATAAAAATATATATTCGACACCAAGGGATATGGTAAAATTTGATTTGGCAACCTACTCACCCGATTATATCAAACATGAGCTTTTGGAAGAAGCCTACAAGGGATATAGTTCATTCAATATTGTAAATCCAACAAGCGATTATGGATTGGGAATGCGAATGAAGTTTCTACCCCCAAATGGTGAAAAAATGATATATCACAACGGTTGGTGGCATGGAAACAACACTTCATTTATTCCAATAAAAAAAGATACCGTAACTGTGGTATGTTTGGGAAATAGAGCCTCTGATAAACCCTATGCAACGATGAAGCTGGCGAAAAAACTATTTTATAAAAACAAATCTGTTGAAGAAATGCCTGATGTAGAAAAAGAAAACTAATATCGCTATTCCTTGATTAGGTATATGCCGTCTTCTTTAAGTTCAATTTGCTTGTCTTTGTAGAGTAAACCAATGGCTTTCTTAAATGTCTTTTTACTCATTTTTAAAACGGTTTTAATGTCCTCAGGATCACTGTTGTCATTCAACCGAAGAAAACCTCTACTAGCCTTTAATTCATCTACTATTTTTTGAGCATTTGGTTCAATATTTTGATACCCTGCTTTTTGTAAAGTAACATCTATTTTATTGTCGGGACGAATTGTTTTGATATAACCTACCATTCTGTCTCCAGTTCTAATATCATCATAAACTTGATCCTTGTATAACAATCCTTTGTA
>CAMDSN010000003.1 GCA_945907225.1 Flavobacterium psychrophilum
AAATGAAATTAATTTGACTTAATTTAATAATTACACCCTTTGAGTAAATGCAGTAATAATGGGATTTAACCATCAATAACACGATGCAACTTATAAAAAAAAACAGTAATTGAAGGATCAATTACTGTTTAAGTTAGCTAATAAATTAAGGTTAGGCTTGTCCTGCAGGGCCGAAATTTAATGGAATATGAGGTTGTTCAACATCCTTGATTTCACCATTGGCAATTTCATATCTGTGGATATTCTCGCCTAATGCTTTTAAAAATCGTTTGGCATGTTGGGGTGTCAATACAATTCTAGACTTTACTTTAGCCTTGGGAACACCGGGCATAATGGTAACAAAATCTATAACAAATTCAGAAGCAGAGTGATTTATGATTGCTAAATTGGAATAAACTCCTTCAGCTATATTCTCGTCCAATTCAATATTTATTTGCCCTTGTTGTTGATTATTATCACTCATGATTTTTAAGATTTTTGATAGTTAAAAAAATAATTTTATTTTTTGAAACCTGCCTGTCGGCAATATCTTTTAATGTTAAAATTAAAAACCACTAATCAAAATTTACTTGAAACTTATAACTAGTGGTTTTATATAATTACTGTTTTATGCTTCTCTATAAATAGAAGTCAAAGAAATTTAATAAATATATTCTTCTTTACCTGCCATTAACTCTCTGTAGTCATCTTTTGCGCCTACAATTGTATGATCATAATCTCTCATACCAGTTCCAGCTGGAATTCTATGACCTACAATTACATTTTCTTTAAGACCTTCTAGCGTATCTACTTTACCAGCAACAGCTGCTTCATTTAATACTTTAGTTGTCTCTTGGAAAGATGCTGCCGAGATAAACGACTTAGTTTGCAATGATGCTCTTGTTATACCTTGTAAAACTGGAGTAGCAGTAGCAGTTATAACATCACGTGATACTACTTGATTTTTATCATTACGTTTCAGTAAAGAATTTTCATCTCGTAATTCACGTGGCGAAATAATTTGTCCTGGTTTTAATACATCAGAATCGCCAGCATCTTCAACAACTTTCATTCCGTAAAGTTTATCATTTTCTTCTAGGAAGTCAGCCGTGTGAATTAATTGTTCTTCTAGGAATAAAGTATCCCCTGGATCTACAACTCTTACTTTACGCATCATTTGACGAATAACAACTTCAAAATGTTTGTCGTTAATTTTAACCCCTTGTAAACGATAAACTTCTTGAATTTCATTTACTAAGTACTGTTGCACAGCCGAAGGACCTTGTATTCTCAAAATATCTTCAGGGGTAATGGCACCATCTGATAAAGGAATACCTGCTTTTACAAAGTCATTCTCTTGAACTAAAATCTGACTTGACAATTTTACAAGATATTTTTTTACTTCACCAAATTTAGATTCGATTACAATTTCACGATTACCTCGTTTTATTTTACCAAAAGAAACAACACCGTCAATTTCGGAAACAACAGCTGGATTAGATGGATTTCTTGCCTCTAATAATTCCGTAATTCTTGGTAAACCTCCAGTAATATCGCCCGATTTTGATGAACGACGCGGAATTTTAACAAGAATTTTACCTGCCTTAATTTTCTCTCCGTCTTCAACCATAAGGTGCGCTCCAACAGGTAAATTATAAGAACGTATTAGTTCTCCATCTTTACCATAAACTAACAAAGTTGGTATTAATTTTTTATTTCTACCCTCAGAGATTACTTTTTCTTGGAAACCAGTTTGCTCATCAATTTCAACTTGAAATGATTGCCCTTGTTCTAAATCTTCGTATGCTATTTTTCCAGTAAACTCAGAAACAATAACTCCATTATAAGGATCCCATTTACAAATTACAGCACCTTTTTCAACGGTGTCTCCGTCTTTTACAAAAATTACTGATCCGTAAGGTATATTATGAGTACTTAAAAGAATACCTGTTCTAACGTCAACTAATTTTAATTCAGTAGAACGCGAAATAACAATATCAACTTTTTTACCATCGGCATCTTCACCTACTACAGTTTTCAAATCTTCAATTTCAAGTTTTCCGCCAAATCTTGCTAGAATTGTTGATTCTTCAGAAACGCCACCCGCAACTCCACCCACGTGGAATGTACGAAGTGTTAACTGAGTACCTGGCTCACCAATTGACTGAGCAGCAATAACTCCAACTGCTTCTCCACGTTGTGTCATTTTACCCGTTGCAAGGTTTCTTCCATAACATTTAGCACAAATTCCTTTTTTAGCTTCACAAGTAAGAGGAGAACGAACTTCAACTCTTTCTATTGGCGACTCTTCAATTGCTTTTACAACAGCTTCTGTTACTTGTTCTCCAGAGTGAATCAAAACTTCATTGTTCATAGGATTAATAACGTCTTGTAAAACTACACGTCCGAGTATTCTTTCTCCTAATGTTTCAACAATCTCTTCGTTTTTCTTCAATGCAGATACTTCAATACCTCTTAAGGTACCACAGTCAACAGAATTTACAATTACATCTTGAGAAACGTCATGCAATCTTCGTGTTAAATAACCAGCATCAGCTGTTTTCAGTGCCGTATCCGCTAATCCTTTTCGAGCACCGTGCGTAGAAATGAAGTATTCAAGAATTGAAAGACCTTCTTTAAAGTTAGAAAGAATTGGATTTTCAATAATTTCACCACCAGCAGCAGTCGATTTTTTTGGCTTTGCCATCAAACCTCGCATACCAGTTAACTGACGAATCTGTTCTTTAGAACCCCTTGCACCTGAATCAAGCATCATATAAACCGAGTTAAAACCTTGTTGGTCTTCTCGAATATTTTTCATAGCTAATTCTGTTAATTGAGCATTAGCAGAAGTCCAAATATCAATAACTTGGTTGTACCGTTCGTTATTTGTTATTAGTCCCATGTTATAATTTACAGAAATTCCTTCAACTTGAATCCTTGCATCAGCAATCAATTTTGTTTTTTGTTCCGGAATTCTAATATCGCCTAATGAGAAGGACAAACCACCTTTAAAAGCAAATTTGTACCCCATGTCTTTCATTTCATCAAGGAAAGCTGCTGTTGTAGGAACATCAGTAACAGAAAGAATTTTTCCAATAATATCACGTAAAGATTTTTTGGTTAAAACTTCATTAATGTACCCAGCTGCTGGTGGCACTACTTCATTAAATAGAACTCTACCGGCAGTAGTTTGAATAATTTTATAAACCAATTCTCCATTTTCATTAAAATCTTTAGCTCTAATTTTCACTCGAGCATTCAATTCTAATTTCCCTTCATTCAAAGCAATATTAACTTCTTCAGCAGAATAAAAAACTAAGCCTTCACCTAAAATTTTATGTTCGGGAGTTGAAATTCTTTCTTTGGTCATATAATAAAGACCTAAAACCATGTCTTGAGAAGGAACCGTAATTGGAGCCCCATTGGCAGGGTTCAAAATATTGTGTGAGGCTAGCATTAATAATTGGCACTCAAGAATTGCTTCTGGTCCAAGTGGTAAATGCACCGCCATTTGATCACCATCAAAATCGGCATTAAAAGCCGTACAAACTAATGGATGCAACTGAATAGCCTTGCCTTCAATTAATTTTGGTTGAAATGCTTGAATTCCTAAACGGTGTAAGGTAGGAGCTCTGTTTAGCATAACAGGGTGTCCTTTGATCACATTTTCAAGAATATCCCATACTACGGGCTCTTTTTTATCTATAATTTTCTTTGCCGACTTAACTGTTTTTACAATTCCTCTTTCAATCAATTTTCGAATCACAAAAGGCTTGTATAATTCGGCAGCCATATCTTTTGGCAAACCACATTCAAACAACTTCATTTCTGGACCTACAACAATTACAGAACGAGCTGAATAATCAACACGTTTTCCAAGTAAGTTTTGACGGAAACGACCTTGTTTCCCTTTTAAAGAGTCAGAAAGTGATTTAAGTGGTCTGTTTGACTCTGTTTTTACTGCAGAAGCCTTACGAGTGTTATCAAATAATGAATCTACAGATTCTTGCAACATACGCTTTTCGTTTCTCAAAATTACCTCAGGAGCTTTGATCTCCATTAATCTTTTCAAACGATTATTACGAATGATCACTCTACGATACAAATCATTTAAGTCGGAAGTTGCGAATCTACCTCCATCTAATGGCACCAAAGGACGCAATTCAGGCGGGATTACTGGAACAACTTTCATAATCATCCACTCAGGGCGATTCTCTCGGTTATTATTTGAGTCACGGAAAGATTCAACAACTTGTAGTCT
This sequence comes from Flavobacterium psychrophilum, assembly GCA_945907225.1. Taxonomy (GTDB): domain Bacteria; phylum Bacteroidota; class Bacteroidia; order Flavobacteriales; family Flavobacteriaceae; genus Flavobacterium; species Flavobacterium psychrophilum_Q. The sequence goes on from CAMDSN010000003.1 coordinate 4,244, forward strand.
TTTTAATGCTTCTGTTTTTCTTTGTTTTGACGTTTCATTATTAGCAGCATGACGCAATTCATAAGACAACTCATTCAAATTGGTTCTAGCTAATAAATCCATAATACATTCAGCACCCATTTTGGCAATGAATTTATCTGGATGTTTATCCTCTAAATACAGATTTTCTTGTGGTAATGAATCAAGGATATTTAGATATTCTTCTTCGGTAAGAAAGTCTAATCTTTTTATAGTTTCTCCTTCAGCATTCACTGCAATACCAGCCTGAATTACTACATATCTTTCGTAGTAAATAATCATATCTAATTTCTTAGATGGCAAGCCAAGAATGTATCCAATCTTATTTGGCAAAGAACGGAAGTACCAAATATGAGCAATTGGAACCACAAGATTAATGTGTCCTACTCGATCTCGACGTACTTTCTTTTCAGTAACTTCAACACCACATCGATCACAAACGATTCCTTTATAACGGATTCTTTTATATTTTCCGCAAGCGCATTCAAAATCTTTTACTGGACCGAAAATCCGTTCGCAAAAGAGACCATCACGCTCTGGTTTATGAGTTCTATAATTGATTGTTTCTGGTTTCAAAACCTCGCCTCTTGACTCAGCCAAGATAGATTCTGGAGATGCTAAACCAATTGAAATTTTATCAAATCGTTTGATTACATTTTTAGTATCCCTGTTATTTCTATTATTCATCATAGTCTTTACTATTGATATTATTGAAATTATTTTTTAAAATTTTGTTTTTAAGTTTAGGTTGATTAAAAAAATCCTAATCAACCCAATACTTAAACGCTATCTATTCTTCTAATCTGATGTCTAATCCAAGACCCTTCAATTCATGCATTAATACATTAAATGATTCTGGCAATCCTGGTTCTGGCATGGTTTCACCCTTAACTATTGCTTCGTAAGTTTTGGCTCTACCAATAACGTCATCTGATTTAACAGTCAAAATTTCTCTAAGCGTACTTGAGGCGCCATACGCTTCAAGAGCCCAAACTTCCATTTCTCCAAATCGCTGACCTCCAAATTGAGCTTTACCTCCCAATGGCTGTTGTGTAATTAGTGAGTAAGGACCAATAGAACGTGCATGCATTTTATCATCAACCATATGTCCTAGTTTTAACATATAGATAACTCCAACAGTTGCAGCTTGATGAAAACGTTCTCCCGTTCCACCATCATATAAGTAGGTATGGCCAAAACGAGGAATACCTGCTTCATCTGTAAGTTCGTTAATTTGATCTAAAGTTGCACCATCAAAAATTGGAGTGGCAAACGTTCTACCTAAATTCATACCCGCCCATCCAAGAACGGTTTCATAAATTTGTCCAATATTCATACGAGAAGGTACACCTAGAGGATTTAAAACAATATCTACTGGAGTACCATCTTCTAAGAACGGCATGTCTTCATGTCGAACGATTCGGGCAACAATTCCTTTATTACCGTGACGTCCAGCCATTTTATCTCCTACTTTTAACTTACGCTTTTTAGCAATATAAACTTTTGCTAACTTCAAGATACCCGCTGGCAATTCATCTCCAACAGTGATCGTAAATTTCTCTCTCCTTAACGCACCTTGTAAATCATTTAATTTGATTTTATAATTGTGAATCAAATCATTTACCAAGTTATTGGTAAGGTCGTCACCCACCCATTGCCCTTTTGTTAAATGAGCAAAATCATCAACAGCGTGTAACATTTTAAGAGTGTACTTTTTACCTTTTGGTAAAACTTCTTCTCCCAAATCGTTCATTACACCTTGAGAGGTTTTTCCGTTAATGATTGCGAAAAGTTTTTCAACTAATTTATCTTTTAATTCAACAAATTTAGTCTCAAATTCCATTTCCAAAGTAGTCAAATCATCTTTATCTTTGGTACGTTTCTTTTTATCTTTAACGGCTCTAGCAAATAATTTTTTATCTAAAACTACCCCATGCAATGAAGGAGATGCTTTAAGAGATGCATCTTTAACATCACCTGCTTTATCACCAAAAATTGCTCTCAAAAGTTTCTCTTCTGGTGTAGGATCTGATTCTCCTTTAGGTGTTATTTTTCCAATTAAAATATCGCCAGGTTTTACCTCAGCTCCAATTCTAATCATTCCGTTTTCATCAAGATCTTTAGTTGCTTCTTCAGATACATTCGGAATGTCATTAGTTAACTCTTCGTTTCCTAATTTTGTATCACGAACTTCTAAAGTATAATCATCAATATGAATAGAGGTGAAAATATCATCACGAACTACTTTTTCAGAAATTACAATTGCATCCTCAAAGTTATATCCTTTCCATGGCATGAAGGCTACTTTAAGATTTCTCCCCAAAGCCAATTCTCCATTTTGAGTAGCATATCCTTCACAAAGTACTTGACCCATTGTCACTCGATCCCCTTTTCTAACAATTGGTTTAAGATTTATAGAAGTACTTTGATTGGTTTTTCTAAATTTAATCAATTGATATGTTCTTTCGTCAGATTCAAAGCTAACCATACGTTCTGCTTCTGTTCTATCGTATTTGATGGTAATCATATTTGCATCAACATACTCAACCAATCCGTCACCTTCTGCATTGATAAGCACTCTTGAGTCTGAAGCAACCTGACGCTCTAATCCAGTTCCTACGATTGGAGCTTCTGGACGTAATAATGGCACTGCTTGACGCATCATGTTTGATCCCATTAATGCTCTATTTGCATCATCATGTTCCAAGAATGGAATTAAAGAAGCAGAAATAGATGCAATTTGATTTGGAGCAACGTCTGTATAATGAACTTGACTTGGATCAACAACTGGAAAATCACCTTCTTCACGAGCAATAACTTTATCAGCAGTTATTTTCCCTTTTCCATCCATTTCAATGTTTGCTTGCGCAATCATTTTTCCTTCTTCCTCCTCTGCACTTAAATATACAGGATTGGAAGTTAAATTAACTATACCATTTTTTACTTCACGATATGGCGTTTCGATGAATCCCATTCCATTAACTTTGGCATATACGCCAAGGGAAGAAATAAGTCCAATATTCGGACCTTCAGGAGTTTCAATTGGACAAAGTCTTCCATAGTGTGTATAGTGAACATCACGTACTTCAAAACCTGCTCTTTCTCTAGAAAGCCCACCTGGTCCAAGGGCCGATAATCTTCTTTTGTGTGTTATCTCAGCTAATGGATTTGTTTGATCCATAAATTGAGACAACTGGTTTGTACCGAAGAACGAGTTAATTACTGATGATAATGTTTTGGCATTAATCAAATCAATAGGAGTAAACACCTCGTTATCTCTTACGTTCATTCTTTCACGAATTGTTCTAGCCATACGAGCTAAACCAACTCCAAACTGCTGTGACAATTGTTCTCCAACAGTTCTAACACGACGGTTAGATAAGTGATCAATATCATCAATATCTGCTTTTGCATTTATCAATTCAATTAAATATTTCACTATCGTTATAATATCCTCTTTAGTAAGCACTTGCTTATCCATTGGAATATCTAAACCTAGTTTTTTATTCATTCTGTAACGACCCACTTCTCCTAGGTTGTAACGCTGGTCGGAGAAGAACAATTTGTCTATAATTCCACGAGCCGTTTCCTCATCAGGTGGTTCGGCATTACGTAATTGTCTATATATATGTTCAACAGCCTCTTTTTCAGAGTTTGTTGGATCTTTTTGTAAGGTATTGTGAATAATTGCATAATCACCTTGATTTGCATCTTCTTTGTGAAGCAAAATTGACTTTACATTAGAGTCAATAATCTCTTCCACATTATCTTTATCGATAATAGTATCTCTATCAAGTATTATTTCATTACGTTCAATAGAAACTACCTCGCCAGAATCTTCATCTACAAAATCTTCGTGCCAAGTATTTAAAACACGAGCAGCCAGTTTTCTACCAACATATTTTTTCAGTCCTGTTTTGGACACTTTAATTTCTTCGGCAAGATCAAAAATTTCAAGAATGTCTTTATCTCTCTCGAATCCGATAGCACGGAATAAAGTGGTTACAGGTAATTTTTTCTTTCTATCGATATAAGCGTACATAACGCTGTTAATGTCGGTAGCAAATTCAATCCAAGATCCTTTGAAAGGGATAACACGGGCCGAATATAATTTAGTCCCATTTGCGTGGAAACTTTGACCAAAGAAAACACCAGGAGATCGATGTAATTGAGAAACAACTACACGCTCAGCACCGTTAATAACAAAGGTACCACTTGGCGTCATATAGGGTATTGTTCCTAAATAAACATCTTGAACAATAGTTTCAAAATCTTCATGTTCCGGATCAGTACAATAGAGTTTTAGACGTGCTTTCAAAGGCACACTATATGTCAAACCTCTTTCGATACACTCTTGTATAGTATAACGCGGTGGGTCAACAAAATAATCTAGAAATTCTAATACAAACTGGTTTCTTGTATCAGTGATTGGAAAGTTCTCCATGAAGGTATTATACAATCCTTCGTTGCCTCTCTCATCTGATTTTGTTTCCAACTGGAAAAAATCTTGAAAAGATTTTACCTGAACATCCAAAAAGTCGGGATATTGAGGTATATTTTTGGTTGAGGCAAAATTTAATCTTTCAGTCTGATTTGTTATCATCAATTGATAAAATTTTGATTAAAAAAAAGTTGTTTTTGTGTAAAAACACTGTTTATTAATACATTTTTTTTATAATCAACACCTCTTTAAAAATAAACTTGAAAACAGTTAATTTTCTTTCTTCGTATTGATAAAAAACTTTTTCGTATTTTAAACTATTTTATAATAAAACTTGATATTATTTTATTATACGAAAAATGGTTTAGGCCTCTGAGCTCTATTACCCAAGACCTAAACCTAGTTCTAGAACTGGTGAATTATTACTTTAATTCAACAACAGCTCCAGCTTCTTCTAAAGATTTTTTCAAACCTTCAGCCTCAGCTTTTGTAACTCCTTCTTTGATGTTTGATGGTGCACCGTCAACAAGATCCTTAGCTTCTTTTAAGCCTAGACCAGTTAATTCTTTGACTGCTTTTACAACAGCTAACTTAGAAGCACCAGCTTCTTTAAGCACAACTGTGAATTCAGTTTGCTCTTCAGCACCATCACCAGCATCTCCACCACTGGCAGCTACTACTACTGCTGCAGCTGCAGGCTCGATACCATACTCATCTTTTAATATTGTAGCTAAATCGTTAACTTCTTTTACAGTTAAGTTAACTAATTGGTCTGCGAATTGTTTCAAATCTGCCATTTTTTCTATCGTTTAAAATGTTCTTTAATTATTATTATTTTTTAGTCTGCTCTTAATTATTCTGCCGTTACGCCTTGTTTCGCTGCATTATTTAATAATGCTGAAATAACACGTTGTGCAGGAGATTGAAGTAATCCAATAATTTCTCCAATTACTTCTTCTTTTGATTTCAATGCTGCCAAGCTATCAATAAGGTTGTCACCGATGTAAATTTCACCGTTGATGTAAGCACCTTTAAATGATGGTTTATCAGATTTTTTTCTGAAATCTTTAATGATTTTGGCTGGTGCGTTAGCAATATCTGCAATAAAAATTGATGAATTACCTTTTAACACAGTGGCTAATTCACCATAGTTATTACTTGAAGCTTGCATTGCTTTTTCTAGCAACGTATTTTTCACTACTTCTAGTTTAATACCCGCCTTAAAGCATGTTCTTCTTAGGCTAGAAGTTGTTTCAGCATTCAAACCTGAGGTATCCGCAATGTAAATAACATTTGCATTAGCCAACTTTGCAGTTAAATCTTCTATCGCGATTGATTTTTCTTCTCTTGTCATAATAAAATTTGTTTAACTACCAATTATACAGCTTTAGGATCTAAAGCAATAGCTGGGCTCATAGTACTTGACAAGTGAATTGACTTGATATAAGTTCCTTTAGCCGCCGTTGGTTTTAATTTGATTAATGTTTGAATAATTTCATGAGCGTTATCAACAAGTTTGTCAGAATCAAAAGAGATTCTTCCAATACCAGCATGAACGATACCAGTTTTATCAACTTTAAAGTCAATTTTACCAGCTTTTACCTCAGCCACAGCTTTACCGATTTCCATCGTAACTGTACCTGTTTTTGGATTTGGCATTAAACCTCTTGGTCCTAAAACACGACCTAAAGGACCTAATTTACCCATTATAGCTGGCATTGTGATGATTACATCAACGTCAGTCCAACCATCTTTTATCTTTTGAAGGTAGTCATCTAATCCAACATAGTCAGCACCAGCAGCTTTTGCTTCGGCTTCTTTATCTGGAGTAACTAAAGCTAATACTTTAGTGTCTTTTCCAGTACCATGTGGAAGTGTAACAACACCTCTTACCATTTGATTTGCTTTCCTTGGATCCACTCCTAAGCGAACAGCAATATCTACTGACTCGTCAAATTTTGCAGAAGCAACAACCTTTAATAAAGACGAAGCGTCTTTTAAAGAATAAAGTTTGTTTTTCTCAATTTTTGAAGCAGCTTCTTTTTGTTTTTTTGTCAATTTTGCCATTTCTTACCTTATTTTATAGGAGAATCTCCAGTTACAGTTATACCCATAGATCTAGCTGTTCCAGCAATCATGCTCATTGCAGATTCAATTGTAAATGCATTTAAATCAACCATCTTGTCTTCGGCGATAGTTTTAATTTGATCCCAAGTTACATTAGCAACTTTTTTTCTATTAGGTTCGCCGGAACCAGATTTTAATTTAGCAGCATCCATTAACTGAATTGCAGCAGGTGGAGTTTTAACAACAAAATCGAATGATTTGTCTTTGTAAACGGTAATTTGTACCGGTAATACTTTGCCAGGTTGATCTTGAGTTCTAGCATTAAATTGCTTACAAAACTCCATGATGTTAACACCAGCAGCTCCCAGAGCAGGTCCAACCGGTGGCGATGGGTTCGCTGCACCTCCCTTAACTTGTAGTTTAACTACTTTACTAATCTCTTTAGCCATTGTTTAAAAAATTTACAATTATCTGTGGAAGCAGAAATTGCGGTTTATATATATAGTGTAACAAATTATACTTTTTCAACTTGCATGAAACTCAATTCTAATGGTGTTTTTCTTCCGAAAATTTTAACCATTACTTCAAGTTTACGCTTTTCTTCATTGATTTTTTCTATAGTTCCGTTAAAACCGTTAAAAGGTCCATCAATAACCTTAATCATTTCATCTATTTTAAATGGTATTGTTTGAACATCAGTATTTATAGCTAATTCATCAACTTTACCAAGCATTCTATTAACTTCAGACATTCTTAACGGGACTGGTTCTCCCCCTTTTACTTCACCTAAAAAACCAATTACACTTGTAATAGATTTGATAACATGTGGTATTTCACCAACTAAATTTGCTTCAATCATTACATAACCAGGAAAATACACTTTGTCCTTAATTATTTTTTTACCCTCTCTAACCTGAACAACTTTTTCAGTTGGAACTAAGACTTGAGAAACATAATCTGACATGCCCAGTCTATTGATTTCTGTTTCGATATAAGCTTTAACTTTATTCTCTTGCCCGCTTACAGCTCGAACCACATACCATTTTTTTACATTATTATCTGCCATTTCAGAATTATTATGATTTTATCAAATTAAAAATTCCAGCAATTGCTTTAGCACACATTTCGTCAACTCCCCATGTTAACATGGCGAAAACAATTGAAAAAACGGCTACAATAATTGTAAGACGTTGTACCTCAGCCCAATCAGGCCAAGTAACATTTGTTTTTAACTCTTCAAATGCTTCTGATATATAATTAACAACTTTTGTCATTGTATTTATTTTTTTTGCACGGGCGGAGGGATTCGAACCCCCATCAACGGTTTTGGAGACCGCTATTCTACCCTTGAACTACGCCCGTTGATTAGTGTTAAAATCCAGCAGAGTGCCAAAATGACGCTCTGCTGGATTTGTAATTTAAAATAATTATGCTAAAATTTCAGTAACCTGACCAGCTCCAACTGTTCTACCGCCTTCACGGATAGCAAAACGTAAACCTACGCTCATAGCAATTGGACTTAATAAAGCAACTTCAATAGTTAAGTTATCTCCAGGCATTACCATTTCTACACCAGTAGGCAATGAAATTACTCCTGTAACGTCAGTTGTACGAACGTAGAACTGTGGACGATAATTATTGTGAAATGGTGTGTGACGACCACCTTCTTCTTTTTTCAAGATGTAAACCTCAGCTTTAAATTTAGCATGTGGTTTTACAGATCCTGGCTTGATAATAACCATACCTCTTTTAATATCTGCTTTATCAACACCTCTTAACAATATACCAACGTTGTCACCAGCTTCACCTCTATCAAGGATTTTACGGAACATTTCAACCCCAGTAACTGTTGAAGTCAATTTGTCTGCACCCATACCAATGATTTCAACTGGATCTCCTGTATTAGCAACTCCCGTTTCAATACGACCAGTAGCAACTGTTCCACGACCAGTAATTGTAAATACATCTTCAACAGGCATCAAAAATGGTTTTGCGTTATCACGAACCGGTTCTTCGATCCATGCATCTACTGCAGCCATTAATTCTATAATTTTAGGAACCCAAGCAGGATCACTATTTAGTCCTCCTAAAGCAGATCCTTGAATAACTGGACCATTGTCTCCATCATATTCATAGAAAGATAATAAATCTCTGATTTCCATTTCTACTAACTCTAGTAACTCTTCATCATCAACCATATCCACTTTGTTCATGAAAACAACAATTCTTGGAATTCCAACTTGACGACCTAATAGGATATGCTCACGTGTCTGTGGCATTGGTCCGTCAGTTGCAGCTACAACTAATATAGCACCATCCATTTGAGCAGCACCAGTAACCATATTCTTCACATAATCCGCGTGACCTGGACAGTCAACGTGTGCATAGTGACGATTTGCAGTTTCATACTCAACGTGTGAAGTGTTGATGGTAATACCTCTTTCTTTCTCTTCTGGAGCATTATCAATTTGGTCAAATGATTTTGCTTGACAGTAACCTGCATCAGACAATACTTTCGTGATTGCTGCAGTTAAAGTAGTTTTTCCATGATCCACGTGCCCAATTGTACCAATATTAAGGTGTGGCTTGTTCCGATTAAAATTTTCTTTTGCCATTTTAATTAAATTTAAACTTAGTTATATATATATTTATTAGTGTTCAATTTTTAATTTAATTTGAGCCAACTACGGGAATTGAACCCGTGACCTCTTCCTTACCAAGGAAGCACTCTACCCCTGAGCTAAGTCGGCAGTTTCCTCAGTTTGGATTACCAACCAAAGGTTGATGACCCTGTTCCGAAAAATCGAAACTTTTTTTTGAATTACCTCTTTCAGAAGATAATCTAATTTTGGATTACCAACCAAAGGTTGGTGATCCTGTATCGTCGTTCCGACGATACTCAAACTTTTTCAATTTCATTTTCTCGAAAGCAAGCTTTCAGAAAATGTATTTCAAAAAGTTTGTGGGGAGAGCAGGATTCGAACCTGCGAAGTTCTCACAGCAGATTTACAGTCTGCCCTCGTTGGCCGCTTGAGTATCTCCCCTAACCTAATCCAATAAAAAAAGAGCCGGCGGAGGGACTCGAACCCACGACCTGCTGATTACAAATCAGCTGCTCTAGCCAACTGAGCTACGCTGGCAATATCAATAAAAAAAGTCCGCTATTTCTAACGGACTGCAAATGTATATCTTTTTGTTATTTAAACAAAACATTTTTTTAAAAAAAATATTTTAATTAAAGGTTCTAACTTTTTCTTTCCTTTTGACTAATAATCTTTCTAGAGATTCAGCAGAAACTTCAAGCGCTTCCTCAAAAGTTCTGTATTGCTTCTTTACCATAAAATCATCACCTGGGACATGAATTTTAACTTCAACAACTTTATTTTCTTTTTCGCTTGTCTTTTCAACCTTCAAAAAAACGTCAGCCGAGACAACTTTATCATAATATTTCTCAAGTTTCGTTAATCTTTCTTGAATAAATACCACAAGCTTTCTATCAACACTAAAATTTACTGCATTCACACTTACCTTCATAATTTAAATATTACAGTTAAACAAACTTACTTTTTGTTTCTGGGATGAGCGCTGTTATATGTTTTTTGAAGTTCGGCCAAACTAGTGTGCGTATACACTTGGGTTGATGCCAAACTTGAATGTCCTAATAATTCTTTAACTGAATTTATATCGGCACCATTATTTAACATTTGAGTGGCAAATGTATGCCTTAAAATATGCGGACTTCTTTTCACTTTTTCAGAAACATTACTAAAGTACTTATTAATTAAACGATACACAAATGAATCGTTTAATTTAACACCTTTTAACAAAAGAAAGAAAAAGTCTTTGTCTAAAATTGATTCTATTGCTGCCCTCTCTTTTAAATAAAGCACCATCTGACTCACCACTATTGGCAAAACAGGTATTATCCTCTCTTTATTTCTTTTCCCTATCACTTTTATTGTTTGATTCGACAAATCAACATTATTAAATTGCAGGTGTATTAATTCAGTTCTTCTAATTCCAGTAGTATAAAAGAGATCAATTATTAATTTGTCGCGTACACCTTCAAATCCGGACTCATACTTTATTTGATTTAAAACTATATCGACTTCTTTTTCAGAAAAAGGGATTTGAATTTTTTTTGGTGATTTAAGTGACTTATGTTTAGTTAGTGGACTTAGATCTATTTGCTTTATTTTGAGTAAAAATTTATAAAAAGATTTTAGAGAAGAAATTTTTCTGTTAATTGAGGCATTTGAAATTCCGTCATCAGACAGTGATACAATCCATGATCTAATTTGACTATAATTAACGTGAATTAAATCATCATCGCTGTACACATTACTTAGATGAGACTGAAAAAAAATTATATCATTTAAATATGCTTTTACGGTATGTTGAGAATAATTCTTCTCTAACATAAGATAGTCATGAAATTTCTTGGTGTCATTATCCATAAAAAAAACCGTTAGGTTCAAAGTTATGAAACTTTTACAACTAACGATTTTATTATCTGAAGAAAATGAAATACTAACTTTCTAGCCCGTCTCTCATATTCTGTATGTAAGCCGCTTTTTGGATTTGTGCTCTTCTTACCACTGATGGTTTTATAAAAGCCTGACGCGAACGCAACTGACGAACAGTTCCTGTTTTATCAAATTTTCTTTTATAGCGCTTTAATGCTCTATCGATATTTTCTCCGTCTTTAATTGGTATAATTAACATAATATAGACACCTCCTCTCGTTAAGGGTGCAAAAGTAACATTATTTTTTTAATGGCAAAGAAAAAGAAAAAGAAAAGAGTAGTAAGTTCATAATATTTGTTTGAAACAATCAAAATATTGAAATAAAGGACTTAATAAAATAGTTGAAAACCATACTCTGCTGAAACTTTGAAATAAATACTTAACAACAAAAACTAAATTATTAATTATCTCTTCAACTATAATTTATTTAACGGCAGGTTTATAATTTTGTTTGTCAATTATCATTTTTGATAAAATCTCTTTAAGAATTTCTGAAGTGCCACCACCAATTGGTCCTAACCTACTATCTCTAAGTAATCTTGCCATTGGATATTCTTCCATATATCCATAACCTCCTAACATTTGCAGACAGCTATAAATAGTTTCGTCTGCTACTTTAGTCGATTTTAATTTAGCCATAGTTGCTTCCTTTACTACATATTCACCGTTGTTTAATCTGGCCACTGCAGCATAATTAAATACTTTACAATGCTCAACCTCTGTAGCGTGTTCCACTATTGTATGACGGAGTGCTTGAAAAGAATCTATTTTTTTTCCAAATGCCTCTCTATTGGACATATATTCCATTGTGTATTCCAAAGCATATTCTGCTCTTGCATGGGCATTTATAGCCATTATTAAACGTTCTAAAGCAAAATGCTGCATGATGTATGAAAAACCTACCCCTTCTTCTCCCAATAAGTTGTCATGAGGAATCTCAACATTGTCAAAAGCAATTTCAGCCGTGTCAGAAGCCCTCCATCCTAGTTTATCTAACTTTGTAGCAGAAATACCTTTAGAGTTGGTATCCATTAAAAAAATACTAATTCCCTTATTGCCCTTATTTATGTCTGTCTTAGCTGCAACCACATAATAGTCGGCATAAACACCATTTGTTATAAAAGTTTTGGAACCATTTATAACATATTTGTCTCCTTTTTTTATCGCTGTAGTTCTCATCCCGCCAACATCACTTCCACCAAAAGGCTCTGTCAAACAAAGCGCTCCAATTTTTTCTCCGGCAATGCTTGGTGCTAAATACTCTATTTTTATTCTTTCATCACCTTCTGCATTTAAATGTGTCATGGCTAGATATACATGAGCCCATATTGCAGCAGCAAAACCAGATGACTTAATCTTTTGTAATTCTTCTAATAGAACAACTGTGTAAAACAAATCCAAATTTAACCCTCCATACGCAACCGGATAAGCTATACCGAAAAAACCCATATCCCCAAATTTTTTCCAAATAAACCGATCAATAGTTCCAGTTTTTTCCCATTTTTCAATATGAGGCACGACTTCTTTTTGTAAAAAATCCTGTAAACTTTCTCTAAATAATTTATGCTCTTCGGAAAAATATATTGAATTCATATAAGACCTTATTATTGTATTAAATTTTAAAAATCCAAATATAAAGCAATTATTTTAATTTTTTCAATAGGAAAACCTTTAATTTTTGATAAATCTTCAATATTTAGGCTTCCATTCATTGTCCTATAAATTACTATTTCTTTCGCTAATTGATACCTAAAAAAAGGAAAGTTAGACAACTCTTTGACTGAAGCATCATTAAGATTTATTTTTTTACATCTTGACTTATTTTTTACTGTAAAGGATATGTTTAATTTTTCTATAACCTCAGGAGAGAGACCCCATATATCGTGTAATTGATCCATGGAAACAAAAGCACCAAATTTTTCTTTCTGTTCTAGTATTCGATCCGAAAGTTTATCTCCTACACCGTACACCTTCATGAGATCCTCTTTTGTAGACTCATTAATATCTATTACTTCTATTGACTTGGGTTTGGAAAATGACTTAGACTCAAAACTGGAAATTGTATTTTTTTTGTTTTTTACCCATTCCGGGAATTTGAAATATGGAGAAATGGCTAACAATAAGGAATCGGAAACTTTGGTTACAAGTTGAAATTCATCAACTGAATTTACAAATTTGTTTAAACTTCTGTAAGCAAGTAGTCTGTCTATTTCTTGGATACTCATCCCTAGTTTATAGCCCTTAAAATCGGAAATATAATTGGGGTTGAAAGGATAAATTTTGGGCTTCTGATTTAAAATATTCTCTTTTAAACTATCAATTTTTTTCTGCTGTGAAAGCCATCTCGATCTTTCGTTACTATTTATTTCGATAGGAGTAAAGTCTACTAAAAAATAAATTGACTGGACAACAAACATGATTAAAAAAAAACAAAGTAATCCTATCCGCTGGCTTTTAGTGTAGGACAGAAGTAAATGTTTAAATGAAATATTTGTATTCATATTACAAATCAAAAACGGAAGTTCGCTTCCCTCGAATTAAGTCCTTCAATCTGAGCCAAAAGGCCAATATGAGATATACTGCAAAGCCCAAACCAACTGTCACAAAAGATATATAAATAAAAAATAGTCGTACGTTGGACGCGCGCATTCCGAGCTTATCTGCCAAACGGGAACAGACATGAAAACCATGTTTTTCAAAAAAATATTTTAACATTATCATTAATGGCATTGCATATCGTTTTAAATTAATTTTTTAAAATTTGAATTCCTATGGCACAATTTAAACACCGTCCAAAATTGCAATACTCATTCTTTAGCTGAATCAATGCTTGAGAGTGCAATGCATTTCGAGCGGTAACTCCAAAATTAGAAAAGCGATCGATAATACTATTATTCTCTGCAGCAACCTCCGAAATCAAATTAAGCAATAATTCTGAGATTTCTTTACCCTGACTTTTAGCAAAAGCAAACTGAAGCGGTATTATAGTGTTTAGCACCAACAAATCTATAAATTTTTTAGAAATTGTAGATTTCTTATTCGAACATTCTTTTTCAAAATGATAATGAGTTTGCCAATAATTAGAGGGCATGATTTGAAATAGTGCATAAACATCTGAAAGTGAATTTACTGCTATTAATTTTGAAAATAAATTTTGGTGTCTATGGTAAAGCATAGCCAATTGAGCCAATCGTATCGTTGGGAAATTATTAGGACGAAGTTTAAAAAACTGAACGGGTTCAATATAACAAATCTCTAATTTATGTTTGCATAACAGATAATCAAATCTTGATTTTAAATCTTTAGCATAAACACTCTCAGGAGAAAACGGAATTAAATTAGCAAATCCAAAAAACAAACTTTCAAGATTCTCCACATCGCCACATTCTTTTCGTATAACTGTGAATGGAATAGATTGCGCTATTTTTAAGAATGTACTACCATTAGTATTCAAACCAAAACTTTTTGCTAACAAAAAAAATAAAATTGCTTCCCAATCATTATCAACAGACTGTAACCAATCTTGTATTGACAACAATTTCCGCTCAAGCCGCTCAATATATAAACGTTCGTACCAATTATAAAGTACAAAATTATCGATCCTTGCGAGTTGATTTTCACAATAAATCCATGATTTTGAGGCAGTTAATTGACCATAATTTTCTAAAACAGAAGGATTAACATATCTTTTTAGTTCTAAAACTGGAATCTCAGAATTGTCTTTTCTAAAAACAGGAACATCATGATCCCACACAACATGTAAAATTACATTTTCATAATTCGGATCCGTTTCGTGATTATGAACATACCAGTCTGACGAATTACAATGAATTTCAACATTTCCTGCCCATCTTTGATTTTCTATCATAATTTGAGCATTAAAAAAATCAGGTCCAGCCATTTGTAAATAATTTCCACTATTAATTATGATAAGTGAATCTCCAGAAACTGTAGTTAGGTTTGAAACATCAAACTTCTTATATTGCCATATATAATGAAGAAAATCTTCTTTCACATCATTTAATTTTCACAAATGTAAGAAAAAACTTAATATAAATTATTTATAATGAAAAAAAATCTGTTGACAATTTTAATATTGTGTTATATTAATTCATTTGGCCAAAACTATAAAATCACATATCAAAAATATTCAAACGGTAATTTAGAAAAGAGCCAAGAGTCAATTGCAGTTGTAACAAATGTGAATCAAACAAAACTCTACACAGCATATAACTCAGATAAGGGACAAATCTATCCGGAAGAGTTCACCACTATAGACAGAAAATCAAGTCATATTTGCCAATATGCCATCTTAAATAAGCTGAGGACTATATTCACAAAAGATAGTCTTTCTTTAGCAAAACAATCTTTTGAATTCCTATCTGAAACAAAAAAAATACTAGGTTATAACTGCAAAAAAGCGAAGACCATTATAAATTCTAATACCATTGAAATTTGGTATACAGATGAATTAAAAGTAAAAGGTTCGCCAACTATTTTAGGTCAAGATTTAGGATTAGTACTTGAAATTGTGCGCAATGGAAATTATGCTATAACTGCATCCAAAATTGAAAAAGTAAAATCTACTCCCACTACTATAGTAAGTGCCGAAGCAGTAGATGCCTTAACTTATAAAGACTTACTCTGGAAAAGTAGGTTCACAACTATCCCAATATTCCAGAATCAAATAATTAATTTTTCGGATGAAGGAACAAAAACAAATTCAAATACCACAAGTGATAGCCTATTACGGTTTGTAAATGGTACAGTTGCAGTAAGAAAGGTAAAGTTCCCAGAAATTAAATCGGGAAGCCAAATTTTTGTTGATGTTACTGAACAATCAAATGGTGATGCCTATGACAGAACGGGTTCTTTTTTTATTATTCCTACTACCAAATCTATTTCATTTCTAGATGGGTTAAAAAATGGAATTAAATTATTGCCTATTTATGATAATGGTAACGGTAAAGAATATCAAGGGGTTGTTGCCAAAGATGACTATGAGCCAATTATAGAATTAATGCGGTTTTTCACTCCTTTTGGCGTGGGTAAATACAACTCCATACAGTTAAAAAATAAAGTATGGGCAGATCAAGTTTTTTACAGACAAGACGTTACCGATTTTAGAAGTTTATTAAGTAATCAAGAAGTTTATATTGGAATAAATATTGGCAATTATGACAAGGGTGGCCATATGATTAGTGCCAATTTCACTATACACAACGAACCAGAAGTTTCTATTACAGCAAGTCAGATAGTGCCATTGTTTTGCACGAACAACATTATGGAAATGGCAGGTCAAGAATATGGAACTATGTTTAGTTCTGATAAGGGACTTGTAATTAATTTTAAATTAGACAAACCAATTAAAAACTGTAAACTCCGCTATATTACTACAGGTCATGGTGGCTGGGAAAATGGAGATGAATATTTACCAAAAAAAAATTCGGTTTTTCTTGACGGAATAGAAGTTTATCATTTTACTCCTTGGCGACAGGACTGTGGTTCATATAGATTATCAAATCCAGCATCGGGGAACTTCGCTAACGGATTATCATCTTCAGACTATAGTCGATCTAACTGGTGCCCTGGCACAGTTACTAATCCGATATATATAGATTTAGGAAATTTAGACAGCGGGAACCACACTTTACAAATTAAAATCCCATTAGGAAAACCTGAAGGCAACAGTTTTAGTGCCTGGAACATTTCTGGTGTTTTAATTGGCGAATAAAACAAAAACAGTTTATTTTATTGAGCCTATAATATCGTGTTTTGTAATAATATGAAATTTGTTATTACCCATGTCTACTAAAACCGCCTGATTATCTTTATTAATTAATTTAGAAACCTCTTCAATTGGAGTACTAGCCCCTACAATAGGATAAGGTTTTCCCATAATTTCACGTATTGGCTTTTCAGCAATGTTACTATCCTCCACATAGCTTCTAAATAAATCTGTTTCATCTAAACTTCCCACGAAGCCTAATGTGTCTATGACAGGAATTTGAGAGATTTTGTACTTTTTTAATCGCTCAATGGCGTGAGAAACTAACTCTTCCGTACGAACTACTATTAAGGGTTTGTCGATATGATCTTTAATTACATCCTCTGCTTTGGTTATCTCCTCATCTAAAAAACCTCTTTCACGCATCCAATCATCGTTAAACATTTTTCCAACATAGCGACTCCCAGAGTCATGAAAAAGAACCACAACCACATCATCCTTTTTAAAATGTTCTTTTAACTGATGTAATCCTTTAACACAGGCGCCGGCAGAATTACCTACAAAAACGCCTTCTTCTAAAGCAATCTTTCTTGTAAATACAGCAGCATCTTTGTCTGTTACCTTTGTAAAACCATCAATGACTGAAAAATCGACGTTCTTTGGTAGTATGTCCTCACCAATACCTTCTGTGATGTAAGGGTATATTTCATTTTCGTCAAAAATTCCAGTTTCATGATATTTTTTAAAAACAGAACCATATGTATCTATTCCCCATACTTTTATATTTGGATTTTTCTCTTTTAAATATTTTCCTATTCCAGAAATAGTACCTCCTGTTCCTACACCAACAACAAAATGGGTTACTCTTCCATTAGTTTGCTCCCATATTTCAGGACCAGTTTGTTCATAATGTGCAATTGCATTGGAGGGATTATCATATTGATTTACGTACCAAGAATTAGGTATTTCTGTCCCCAATCGTTTTGAAACAGAATAGTAAGATCTCGGATCAGTTGGTTCAACGTCTGTTGGACACACAATTACTTTTGCTCCAACAGCACGCAATATGTCCATTTTTTCTTTAGATTGTTTATCTGTAATTACAAAAATACATTTGTAGCCTTTGACAATTGCGGCCAAAGCCAAGCCCATTCCTGTATTACCTGAAGTTCCTTCAATTATTGTTCCTCCTGGCTTTAATCTACCATCAGCTTCTGCATCTTCAACCATCTTTAAAGCCATTCTATCCTTGGTTGAATTGCCAGGATTAAAAGTTTCAACTTTAGCTAAAACTAAAGCATCAATTCCAATAACAGTTTTGTTTAATTTAACCAGTGGTGTATTACCAATGGTCTCTAGTATATTTTTTGCGTATTTCATTCTATTTTTTTTTGATTTTAATCAAAATTTCATCTGCAAATGTATGATTATTCTAATCTTAAATTGCAATTTATAATGTTTTAAACTTTATTGGAAGAAGTTCCAAACCAACCCAAATCGAATAATAAAATCACGATACGGATAGTTGGGTGCTGTGTAAAATTTATTTCCAGTCATACTTGAATTAAAATGTTCTGCCTTTAAAAAAATACGAGTTTGCCGAATTCTTGCATTTACAAAAAAATCAATCATAGGGAAATCTCCAACTTTTTTTTGATTTTGCACAAAAGCTTCAGTAGTTATCGGATTATAATCGTTAATATAATGTTTAGTGAAATAATTAAAAACAAAACCTGTTTGCAAGAACATAGCTTTTTTAAAGAAGTAATTGGAAAAATAAAGTGAATTTCGAGTTACAAATTGTGGTACATTCAATATTGCTGAATCTTGATCAACTTGCTGGTAGAGTACTGTGTTATCTAATGCTAACTTCCACCATTTAAATTCTTTTGAAACTTTTAAAGACAAATAATTTATCGCTTTATCATATTGTTTTGGCGTAATAATTTGCTGGCCGGAAGCAATGGCATCATTACTAAAATATAAATGATCTCTTATTGAGCTGAGTTTTATAGAGGTCTCAAGCCATTTAGTTTTGGCTATGGCTTCTAAATTATTTATTTTTTCGTTTTTAAAATCATTAAACCAATTATACCCTACATAACTACTTTGATATAAATTATAATTATTATCAGGTATTTTATTAATCATTTGATATTGAAAAATAAACTCATTTTTTTCATCAAGTTTAAAACTCAATTTGGCATCAAGATTTGACATAGGTTGATTGGATATAGAATTACTATATAAAAACGAACCCTTCCATTTGTTTTTCTGATAATCATATTGCCCCCCTACCGAATGTATTTTATCGTTTAAAGAACTTGGAATACTACCTGAATCGAGAATTAATATTTTGTTGTAGTAATAATTATATCTAAAATCTTCCAAGTAAAAATGAAACTTTCCAAGTTGGGAATTTTCATAAATGGCACCTACTTTATTATAGATACGATTATATCTTGTTTGATCATTTATATTTGACGTAACATAGGAATCTCCAAAACGATTTATTGATGTACTAGAACTAGATGAAACTGTTTTTTGATTGAATTCAAAAAATCTGTTTTCGTAATTAAACTGATGTGTTACATATAGATTATTTGCTCCTTTAGATGCGTTAATCCTGTAATTATGATCAAAAAAAGTTCGCTTTCCTTTCATAAATGAAGTTGCGTCTTTTAAAAAAACATCCAAACGAGCACGATTCGAAAAAGCACCCGCGCCGTTTTCAAAATCATCAGTATTCGTTATTCCTCCATTTTCGCCATTCAAAAAATCTTGCCCAGTAAAATGAAAATTTAAATAATATCTCTTATCCAAAGTATTGTAGCTTGAGGTAAACCTAAAATTTCCTGTACTAGAAAGCTGATTAATATATTTTCCTAAAGAACGCAATCCTTTAAATGCAATTGAAATATTAAATCGCTCGGAAGTATTTACAGTTATAAATGCATCAATAGATTGGCCTTGTTCCATAACAGTTTTAAAGTACAAATCTGTTACTGGCGTGGCAACTGAATAATATTTCACATCATCTGCACGCATATAGTTAAACTGTTTGCCAGAAAAACCTATCTCGGGAAATGCTGTGACCTTTTTTAATCCAAAATTTAGAACAGCATAAGTTTGGCCTTCATTAGCAAAAGGCAACAACCCAAAAATATCTTTACGCAAGTAATTATACTCGTACTCTTTTTTAATGTTTAAAGAAGTATCGACATAGGTAGTGTCTTTTTGAAGCGTAATAATTCTATATTGATTGAAAGCAGCCTTCTTTGGTTTTATTACATTGTTTTCTTTGCTGCCTGACTGAGGGGCTTGAGAAAAAACTGTAAAAAAGAACATTAAAAAAAGTGATGTAAATACGTATTTCATCTTAAATTATTTCGTTGCAAAAATACAAAAACAAATGGTATTTAAATGACAAAAAAAGGAATGTAATTTAAAACGTGTTAACTAAAGATAGTTTAGAGCACGCTCCAAAGACATACCTCTGGACCCTTTAATGAGGATTGTATTGTTCT
Source organism: Flavobacterium psychrophilum (assembly GCA_945907225.1). Classification (GTDB taxonomy): domain Bacteria; phylum Bacteroidota; class Bacteroidia; order Flavobacteriales; family Flavobacteriaceae; genus Flavobacterium; species Flavobacterium psychrophilum_Q. The sequence continues at coordinate 24,552 of CAMDSN010000003.1, forward strand.
CAAAATTCAATAAAGAAAGCTGATCAGAAAATTCATGAAAAGTTTCATAAAAAAATAAATTTTCCTTTTGAAAACGATTTGCAAAGAAATCACTGCCAACAAAATGACAATCAAAATTAGCGTTTTCAGCAAGAAAATCAACTATAAATTTATGTTCGGTTAAGCTATCTTTTCCTAGCTCATACATGTCTCCTAGAATTACAACTTTGTTTTCATCTTGCAATTGTAAAAAATTCTCTAAAGCAACAATAACACTACTTGGATTTGCATTGTAGGCATCTAAGATTATTTTGTTGGTGTGTTTAATCAGGATTTGAGATCTATTATTTTCAGGAATATAACGCTCTATTGCATTTTTGATATCAGATAATACAACACCAAAATGAAGACCAATAGTGATTGCTGTATTTATATTATTAGCATTATACAATCCAATTAAATTTGACTTTATCTCCGTGTTTTCAACTTCAACTTTTACAAACGGATTGGCTTTAACAGATTCTATATAAACAGTAGCTTCCTTATTTAATTGGCTGAAAGTGATTCTGTTAAAACTTGTAGTTTTTTCGTTTTGTATGGGATCATCCAGATTAACAAAAACAATTTTACTGCCAGATTCTAAATAAGTATACATTTCACTTTTCCCTTTAATTACGCCCTCAATTCCGCCAAAACCCTCTAAATGAGCTTTGCCAAAATTAGTAATATAACCATAGTCGGGTTGAGCAATATCACATAAGAATTCGATTTCCCTTTGATGATTAGCTCCCATTTCAATAATTCCGATTTCTGTTTCCCTTGTGAATGACAAGAGGGTCAATGGAACACCAATATGGTTATTAAAATTACCAATAGTAGCTTTAGTGTTATACTTTTGTTTTAAAACCTCATAAATAAGTTCCTTGGTGGTTGTCTTTCCATTACTGCCAGTTAATGCCAGTATGGGAAT
>CAMDSN010000004.1 GCA_945907225.1 Flavobacterium psychrophilum
TATGCGATTTCACAATATACTGGTGTTGTAAATTATTTAAAATCAATAGGTGTAAATAAACAAGTTCAAATAGGTGAAACAGGATGGACTACTATTGATGATATATTTTATGGAGAAAAAGGTTCTAACGCTGCTGATGAATACAAAACGGCTGAATATTATAAATTGATGCTTGAATGGTCAAACAAAGAAAAAATAACTTGCTTCTATTTTGAAGCATTTGATGAAAGTTGGAAAGATGGCACAAATCCTAATGGGTATGAAAATCATTTCGGATTGATCAATTTGCAAAACCAAGCCAAATTTGCGCTTTGGGATAAAATAGATAAAGGTGTTTTTAAAGGTTTAACTCGAAACGGAAAACCAATTACAAAAACCTACGATGGTAATGAAAAAGCTTTATGGCAAGATGTTAAAGTTCCCAGATTAATTAAAAATAAAAATTAATTATGGATAACAATTATCTTAAAATAACCTTTTTTAAACTGTTGATAATCAGTATTTCAATATCATTTTTTAGTTGTAGCAGCACGAAAGAAATGAACGTGCAAGTTTATGAAACTTCGGCAAATGGAAATTCATTAAAAAAGATAACCGATTTTTCTCAAAATTCCAATCCAATAACAATAACATTAAATCCAAACGAAAAATTTCAAACTATTACTGGCTTTGGCGGATCATTTACCGAAGCTTCAGCCACTTTATTACATCGATTGAGTAAAGAAAAGCGTAAAAAAATATTGGATGCTTATTTTAGTGAAGATGGTGCTAAATATTCACTAACTAGAACTCACATAGCATCTTGTGATTTCTCCTTAAGCAATTATACCTATGCTAAAGTTGAAAATGATATGGAACTAAAGCATTTTACCATAGAAGATGATAAAGACGATATCATTCCGATGATATTAGAAGCCAAAGCCATTTCAAAAGATGGTTTTAATATTATTGCTTCACCATGGACTGCACCACCATGGATGAAAGACAATCAAAAGTATATTGGGGGCAAATTATTACCGCAATTCAGGGATACTTTTGCTTTATATTTCTCAAAGTATCTGGAAGCATATAAAAAAGAAGGTATAAATATTTGGGGAATAACTGTAATAAACGAACCACACGGAAATGGAAATAATTGGGAAAGTACATTATTTTCTCCAAAAGAAATGACTGATTTTGTTCAAAACCATTTAGGACCGAAATTAGAAAAAGACGGTTGGTCAGATGTAAAAATATTAGGCTATGACCAAAACAGAGCAGGTATACAAGAATGGGTAGATGTGATGTATAAAGATGAAAATTCATCTAAACATTATGACGGTTTAGCTGTTCATTGGTATGAAAGCACTTATGAAGTATTTCCCGAAGACTTGCAATACGCTCACCAAAAAGTACCCAATAAATATTTAATTCAAACGGAAGCTTGCGTTGACTCTGAAATTCCACACTGGAATGATGATGCATGGTATTGGAAAAAGGAAGCAACAGATTGGGGTTGGGATTGGGCAAGTGAAAAAGACAAATATTTACATCCTAAATATGCACCGGTTAATCGTTATGCAAACGACATTATAGGTTGTTTGAATAATTGGGTTGATGGTTGGGTTGATTGGAATATGGTTTTAGACACACAAGGTGGTCCAAATTGGTTTAAAAACTGGTGTGTTGCTCCGGTAATAGTTGATCCTATAAAAGACGAGGTTTATTTTACACCATTGTATTATGTGATGTCACATTTTAGCAAATTCATGCGACCTGGAGCTATAAAAATTGGGTGTAACATCAACAATAAAGATCTACTAGCTACTGCGGTTCAAAATCCAGACGGTTCAATTGCTGTAGTTATTTTTAATCCTACTGAAATAGAACAATCCATTGAAATAAATACTAATAACGATAAAAAAAATATTTCCATTAGTGCAAGAGCCTTGCAAACAGTGGTTTTAAAATCCTTTTAATTAAATAATTTTCAACTATGTCAAATAATAATTCACACCCAACAGGAATGGTACCAATGAGTCAAAAAATTGCCTTTGGTATAGGTATGCTTGCCAACCAATTGTTTCCAGCGGTATTGGGTATTTTCTCTGTTATATTAGTTGAAAAACTAGGTTTTAGTGGTATATTACAAGGTATTGCTTTTTTTATACCCAAATTTTATGATGCCCTGTTAGATTTAGTTATGGGATATGTAAGCGATAATACCAAATCTAAATGGGGAAGAAGAAGGCAATATGTTTTAGCTGGAGCAATTATATTAGGTGTTTCATTTGCATTTTTGTGGCAGTTATACCCAGAAAATGGTGTTACATACAATTTTTGGTACTTTTTAGGTATTTCCTTTATTTTTTATTCAGGACTTACTATTTTTAGTATTCCTTATGTAGCTATGGGCTATGAAATGAGCGATGATTTTCATGAGCGTACCAGTATTATGGCAACTTCTCAACTAATTGGTCAGCTAGCTTGGGTTGCAGCTCCTTGGTTATATGTTGTTATGTATGATACAAAATTATTTCCATCTACCGATTTTGCGGTGCGTGATTTATCGGTGTATATTGCCATTGGATGTGCTATTTTAGCAGCAATTCCAGCATTTTTTATTCCAAGTAAATCTTCACTTAACGAAAATTACAGTCCTATAGATTTAAAAGGAATTTTAAGTAGTTTCGAAGAAATAAAAGAAGGTTTAAAAGCTTCAATTGAAATTAAACCATTCCGAAAAATTTGTATCGCTACCTTTTTAATTTTTAACGCTTTTCAAACGACTGCTGGTTTTTCATATTTTATTATAAAATATTATTTATTTAAAGGAAACGAAAACGGTTTTGGATTGTGGCCTACTTTATTTGGATGTGTAGGGGCTATTATAACAACTGTATTAGTAATACCTGTTGTTGCAAGAATGTCAAAAACAATGGGGAAAAAGATAGCTTTCATATTATCTCAAGGGATTTCTGTTATAGGTTACATCTTACTTTATTTTTTATTTGTTCCCGGAAAACCTTATTTGTTTTTGTTTGCATTGCCATTTTTCTCTTTCGGAATTGGTAGTTTATTTACTATTATGATGTCAATGACATCTGATGTTATTGATATTGATGAACTGAATACAGGCAAAAGAAGAGAAGGAAGTTTAGGTGCCATTTATTGGTGGATGGTGAAATTTGGTTCTGCAGTTGCAGCTTTATTAAGCGGAATGATTCTTTCTTTAGTAGATTTTAAATCCAATGCTGGAACGCAAACTGATCAAACAATGTTTTGGCTACTTATAACTTTTGTTGGTATTCCAATTCTTGGAACTTCATTTGCAATTTGGGTAATGAAAGATTATGATATAGATGAAGCCAAAGCCAGAGAAGTCAGAAATCTTTTAGAGAAACGAAAAAACAACAAAAAAACCCAATCTTCAGCAGATGTTTCCTGAAAATTATTTTCATTGTTAAAGATGGAAGCTTAAACACGATTAAAAAACCGATTTTATTTTTCATCCTTCGATGAATCATAGGAAGCCAATCAGAAACGAACCATTGGTTCAGCATGGGAAATTTGGGATAAAAATGAAAATTTTAAATTTTAAAAAATAAAAAAAAGTAAAAATAGTTATCAGATTTGTTAGTTGATTCATTACAAAAAAAAATATCATGAAAAAAAATATAATAGTAAAGATTACTTTTGCTTTTCTTCTTTTAACCCATTACGCTTATTCTCAAGTGGATGTTGTATACAATAACTTAGTTTGGTCTGACGAGTTTAATACAAACGGAGCGATTGACTCAAATAAATGGTTTCATCAAACACAATTACCAAGTGGTGGAAGCTGGTTTAATAATGAAGTTCAACATTATACGAATCGATTAATAAATTCATATGTAGATGCAGGAGCACTAAATATAGTTGCTAAAAAAGAAAACTTCTTAGATCAAAATGTAACAAAACAATATACTTCTGCTAGATTAAATTCAAAATTTGCTTTCACCTATGGACGAGTTGATATCAGAGCAAAAGCACCTAATGCTTCAGGTACATGGCCAGCATTATGGCTATTAGGCAAAAATGTAAATGAAGATGGTGGTTTTTTCGACTCTAATTTCGGAACTACAAGTTGGCCAGCTTGTGGTGAAATTGACATTATGGAACATGGAATTTTTCCTGGTCAACCACTCAATTATATTGGTTCAGCTATACACACACCCTCATCATCAGGAAATACTATAAATAAAGGCGGTATTCAAGCCTCAGACATTTCACAGAATTATCATATCTATTCTATGAATTGGTCTCCAAATCAAATAACTTTTTTACTAGATGGAATTGTATTTTATACCTATAATCCATTAGTAAAAAATGCAAGCACATGGCCTTTCAATGCTGATCAATATTTATTGTTAAATATAGCTATGGGTGGTTTTGCCGGAACAATTCCAACTAGTTTTCTTCAAAGTTCAATGATCATTGATTATGTAAGAGTATATCAAAATACTGCAGTTGATACCCAATCCCCATCAAATTTTGTAGCTTCAGTAGGAGCTGTAACTGGTTCTTCAGTTGAGTTACTGATGAATGCAAATGATAATTCTGGAACAATAGCTTATACTATTTCATATAGTGGAGGAACATTTACTATTTATAATCCATCAGGCAGTCAAAAATCGGTAGTTATTGAGAATTTAGCTTCTAATACAAATTATTCTTTTACAATCACTGCTGCTGATATGGCAGGAAATCCAGTTGCTAATAACCCAATTGTTTTGAACGCTACTACAACAAGCAATCCCGTTTGTAATGGATTTGACACACAAGCTATAGAAGGTTCTTTTACATTAGGATATAATTACTCATTTCAAACAATTGGAAATGATGTTAAAATAACTTTTGAATTATTGGATAATAAAGTTGGTTTGGTCGCATTTTTAAGACGTCAATCACCTTTTAATGAAACTCAGATGACTTATGTTTCTGGGCAAACTTTTACTCAAACTGTAACTGGGCTAACACTTGGCACTACTATTACTTATGCTGTTAAATTTGCTTTCGCTGGCGGTTTGTCAGTCACTAAATATATTTCATACGTTGTTGGTAATAACTGTTCTTTAGGAATAGAAGATACAACCCAATTAGAACAACAGGTTTATCCAAATCCGGTTGAAAATGTATTGCATTTACAATTATCTGACGAACAAAATTATATTACTTTAACAGATGTGCTTGGAAAAACACATATCAAAGAAATGGTGAGTTCTAATGGCACAATAGACATGAGTAGTTTAAAACCAGGAATATACTTTTTAAGGGTTGAAAATGCCTATGGAATCAAGAATATAAAGATTGTTAAAAAATAATCACTTTCAATAGTAAATTCTTTTTTTAATAATTATTGAAGTAAATTTTATTACTAGATCAAAAGTTAAAAGGAGGTTGAATGATTTTATCCTCCTTTTTTTTGATTTTAAAAACTATTTTCTTTTTGATAAATTACAAAAAGATATTTTAATCTGAATTTGTAATAAATAATTTCATGTTATGAAAACAAAAAATAAATCTATACTACTTTATGCACTCATAATTGCCATGGGCGGATTATTAATGGGTTTCGATGCTTCCGTAATTTCAGGAGTTATAAAATTCATTGAACCTGAATTTAGTCTTTCAAAAATTGAATTAGGTTGGGCAGTGGCTTCCTTATCATTAACAGCTACTTTAGCAATGATGTTTGCTGGACCAATAAGTGATAAGTTGGGAAGAAATGTAGTTTTAAAATATTCAGCTTTGCTCTATTTCTTTTCGGCTATTTTATCTGCAGTTGCTCCTTCCTTTTTAATTTTAGTTATAGCAAGATTAATTGCTGGAATAGCTGTGGGTGTATCTTTAATTTTAGCACCCATGTATATTGCTGAAATATCTCCTGCTGAAAAGCGAGGGAAAATGGTTTCTTTCAATCAATTAAATATAGTTATAGGTATATCTGTCGCTTTTTTTACTAATTATTTAATAGTTTATTTAGCAAGTTCAAATGCTGAATGGGTTCAAGTATTAAAAATTAAAGAATACAATTGGAGATGGATGTTAGGCATTGAAGCAATACCTGCCTTATTTTATTATATTTTTTTGTTTTTTGTGCCACAAAGCCCAAGATGGTTATTAATGAAAGGAAGATATGATGAAGCTTTAATTATCATGAAAAAATTGGGTGATGATGAAACTGCCGAAAAAATGATCACAGAATTTAAAGAAAGTATTTTGTTAGATTCTAAACCTAAAGAAAAAAGTTCAATCAAAGACTTGTTTTTACCCTCAATGAAGTTAGTCTTATCTATTGGAATTGTTATCGCAGTATTGCAACAAATAACAGGTATAAACTCCGTATTTTTTTATGCTCCCATGATTTTTGAGCAATCAGGGATAGGAACTGACGCAGCATTTATACAAGCTATTTTAGTAGGTTTAATAAATGTTGTCTTTACCATTGTTGCTATGGGATTGATTGACAAATTGGGAAGAAAACCATTACTAGCTATCGGCGTAACTGGTGTTGCGTTAAGTATGTTTTTACTGTCATTTAGTTTTAATGCAGCAACTTATACTTTAACTAATGATTCAATTTCAAAACTACCTAAAGAAATTAATGTTGAACAAATAAGTGTTTTACAAGACAAAACTTTTCAATCGGATACCGAATTTAAACAGGCAATCACAGAAGTTATTGGAGTAGCAGCTCAGAAAAAACATGAGTCCGAATTAATTTCTGCTTCTATAACTGTGAATGCTCTTTTAATTTTATTTGGTATATTAGGATTTGTAGCTTCTTTTGCAATATCACTTGGACCAGTAATGTGGGTTTTGTTTTCAGAACTTTTTCCAAATAAAATTCGAGGAATTGCTATTTCATTTGTGGGTTTTATAAATTCTGCTGTTAGTTTTGTGGTTCAATTAGTTTTTCCATGGGAATTAGAAAAATTAGGAAGCACATTGACTTTTCTTTTATATGGTATTTTTGCGCTCATTGGCTTACTATTTATCATGAAATTATTACCTGAAACTAAAGGAAAATCTTTAGAAGAATTAGAAGCAATTCTTGTAAAATAATTTAATAGATCAACTTTTTTTTCAATTTAATTTGTTTTATAGAAAAATATTACGTTATATTTGAAATTATAAAAAACTTTTTAAACCATTTGCCTATTCAAAAAATTACTTTTTAGAAAAAAAAAATACTTGTTTTTTAACCTACCTAAACTGTAATTTTATGGCTAACTCAATTCTTTCCGACGCAGTATTAGTTAATAACTATATCGCAGGTGATGAAAATTCACTCGCAGTATTAATTAATAGACACCAATCTAGAATCTATAGACATATTTATTCTAAAATTTCTGACCGAGATGTGTCAGATGATATCTTTCAAGAAACATTCTTTAAAGTTATTCAAACGATTAAATCAAAGAAATATTATAACGAAGAAGGCAAGTTTTTATCTTGGGTGCTTAGAATTGCTAGTAATTTAGTTATTGATAAATTTAGAAATGATAAAAAAATGCCATTAAAAAGAGATACTGAAGAATATTCAGTTTTTTCTTCTATTAAGGACACTTCTCTTGATGTTGAATCTAAATTAATTAAAAATCAAGTAGACACTGATTTGAAACTTTTAATTGAAAAATTACCTGCAGAACAAAAAGAAGTTATAATGCTGAGATTCTATTCTGAAATGAGTTTTAAAGAAATAGCTGATATGACTGGAGTTAGTGTTAATACTACTTTAGGAAGAATGCGATATGCTATGGCTAATATGAGAAAACTAATTGAAAAGAATAAAATTTATTTGCCTGCATAAGCAATATATTTATCCTTTTTGCGTTATAGAGTTAATCTTTGTTAATTAATATAATTTTACATGGCAAAACTTTACTCTAAAAAATTATCGCAAAAAAAAATGTTACCTAAAAAAGAAACAATACGCCTGATTCTTCAGTATTCTTCCGCTTTAAGTATTGTGAAAATAGGTAATTTCAACATTAATTTAATTGCAAATTAAAAAAAAAGCATGCCCGATACACCTCGTTATCGGGCTTTCTTTTTAATGTATTCTTTTAATATAGATTTTCTGCCAATTGTTTTTGTTATTAGATCTTTTTCTAAATTCCAACCTCTGGCTGGGCTATATTCTCTTCCATACCAAATTATTTGAAGATGTAATTCATTCCATAATTCTATTGGAAAAATTTGTTTAGCATCTTTTTCCGTTTGGCTTACGTTTTTTCCATTTGATAAATTCCAACGATACATTAACCTGTGGATATGCGTATCTACAGGAAATGCGGGTACACCAAAGGCTTGTGACATTACCACACTTGCGGTTTTATGTCCTACTGCGGGTAATGCCTCAAGAGCCTCAAAGGATTGAGGTACGTGGCCATTATATTTTTCAATTAAGATTTCTGAGAGACCAAAAATTCCTTTTGATTTCATTGGAGAAAGACCGCAGGGGCGTATTATTTCCTTTATTTCTTCAACTGATAATTTTACCATATCGAATGGATTATCTGCTTTTGAAAATAGAATTGGAGTTATTTTATTAACCCTCACATCAGTGCATTGTGCTGAAAGCAATACTGCAATCAATAATGTATATGGGTCTTTGTGATCTAAAGGAATGGGTATTTCTGGATAATATTCTTTTAACGTATTAATTACCACAGCTGCACGTTCTTTTTTAGTCATTTTAGTTTAAATTTGGACTGTAAATTTATAAAACTAAACTTCAAGAAATATGACAACATTAAAAAAAGGAGACAAAGCCCCAGAATTTTCAGGATTTGATCAAGATAATAAACCTCATTCACTGTCAGATTATGCGGGTAAGAAATTAGTTGTTTTCTTTTATCCAAAGGCTGATACCCCGGGTTGTACAGCAGAGGCTTGTGATTTGCGAGATAACTACCACCGTTTTGAGTCTAATAATTATCAAATTATTGGTGTGAGTGCAGATAAAATTAGTGCCCAATTAAAATTTAAAACAAAATACCAACTTCCATTTCCTTTGCTATCAGACGAAGATAAATCGGTTATTACTGCTTTTGGCGTTTGGGGACCAAAAAAGTTTATGGGAAGAGAGTACGACGGTATAAATAGAACTACTTTTATTATTGATGAAAACGGAATGATTGAAGATGTAATTACTGACGTAAAAACAAAAGTACATGCCTCTCAAATTTTGAAGTAAATCTATATTTTTTGTTATACTTCCTCAATTACTCTTTTTGGATCATAGCCAAACAGTTCGTGTTTTTTTATAGTATCTGAAATTCCTTCTGGTAGTAATGCTTCCCATCCTGTTGATCCATTATTGATCATTTTTAGTACTTCGCGTGAAAAAATTTTGAGATGTGATTTGTCAAAATCGGTTATATCTACCACTTTTCCATTATAGGCAAAGAATTTGTATAATTCTTTCATACGAGGATGAACTTTCAGATTTTGTGAGGTTATAATTTCTCCATTTTCTTCTTCCATTGGGTATAAGAAAACCTTTAAATCTCGATAAAATAGTTTTCCAAATGCCTCTAATATTCCACCGCTTAAATGACGGTAGTATTTTTCGTCAAAAATATCGACTAGATTGTTAACTCCCATGGCCAAGCCCATGCGAGCCTTTGTGTAATTTGCAAAATATTCTACAACTTTATAATATTCTTGAAAGTTTGAAATCATTACCGTCTGTCCTAATGCACACAACAGTTCTGCTCTATCAAAAAAATCTTTTTCGTCTATTTCGCCTTCTGATCTAAGATTGGAAAGTGTAATCTCAAAAATAACCAATGTATTTTCTTTGTCGACCTTATTTTCATTTAGGAACATCTTTAGAGAACTCTTATACATGTCCATGTTTACATTTGTAACAGGTCTAAAACTACCTCTTAGAGCAAGTATATTTTTTTTGTAAAGTATTGCTGCTGGTAATATGTTTTTCCCATCTGGACCAAACATAACTGCGTCAGTCATACCATTTTTCACCAATTGCAAACTAATTAATCGGTTGTCAACATTTGCAAATCGAGGGCCAGAAAAGTTAATTGTGTCTATCTCAAGTTGATCTTTATCTAAATGGTCATAGAGGTAGCGTAGAAGTTTTTTTGGGTCATTGTATTTATAATAAGCTCCAAAAATCAAATTTACACCAAGTACACCAAGTGTTTCTTGTTGTAACCTTGCATCATTCTCTTTGAATCGGATATGTAAAATAATTTCATTGTAATCTTCTTCGGCTTCAACTTGATATTTTATTCCAACCCAACCATGTCCTTTGAATTGTTTGGCAAAATCAATTGTAGACACAGTATTTGCATAACTAAAAAACATTTTATTCGGATGTTTGTCTCTACTTAAACGTTTCTCAATTAATTGGACTTCATGAGACAACATATTTTTTAATCTACTTTCGGTTACATACCTTCCATCATCTTCAACTCCGTAAATAGCATCGCTAAAATCTTTGTCATATGCCGACATGGCTTTTGCTATGGTACCCGAAGAACCCCCGGCTCTAAAAAAGTGTCTAACGGTTTCTTGGCCCGCACCAATTTCTGCAAATGTTCCATAAATATTTTCATTAAAGTTGATTCGCATCGCTTTATCCTTTATAGAAGGCACTTGCTGAATTTTCTTATCCCCTTTTAACTTAATATAATTTTCTGAATTTTCCATAAAATACGTTATAGCTGTCAAAGTTACTAAAATACCTTTTTTATTAATGAGAATTAACTTCTATTTTTGTAAATATTTAGTATTTTATTTTTTAGATTTAGAAATTCTAAGTAGCCCTCGTTTTAAAAAAGGTATTATGCAAATTTATTTTCTTGGAACTGGGACTTCACAGGGTATTCCTGTAATTGGCAGCAAACATCCTGTTTGTAAAAGTAATGACACGAAAGATGTTAGATTACGCGTTTCTGTATGGCTAACCTGGGAAGACAATTCAATTGTAATTGACTGTGGCCCCGATTTTAGACAGCAAATGTTAAATTCAGGTTGTGAAAAATTAGATGCTATTATATTCACACATGAGCATGCTGATCACACTGCTGGTTTAGATGACATTCGTCCTTTTTATTTTCAGCAAAAAAAAAATATTCCATTGTACGCTCATAACAGAGTGCTCGAAAATATTAAAAAGCGTTTCGAATATATTTTTACTACAGTAGATAAATATCCTGGTACTCCTGGAGTAGATGTTATTGAAATTAAAAATAATCACAATTTTGTAATTGGTAACACTAAAATAACTCCAATAGAAGTTAATCATGGTAATCTAAGTATTTTTGGATTCAGAATTAATGATTTTGTCTATTTAACAGATGTAAAATCTATTAATGATTCTGAAATGGATAAAATCAAGGGGGCAAAGATTTTGGTTGTGAATGCTTTACGCGAAGAAGCACATCAGACCCATTTTAATTTGCAGGAAGCATTGGATTTTATACATTTGTTGCAACCAGAAAAGGCCTATTTAACTCATATCAGCCACCTTTTAGGTTTTCATGAAGAGGTTCAAAAAAGACTTCCCCATAATGTGTTCTTAGCCTATGATAATTTAATAGTTTCAATTTAGCAATATGAAAAAATCATTATTTTTATATCTTTTTATACTATCTTCTCTTATAAATGTATTTACCTATAAGTATTTTACTTCTAAAGAAGAAAGTCAAATTAAAGCGGAATCCAATAGCTCTACTTCATTAAAATCTAAAGATCAACAAGTAAATATTGGTGAAAATAAAGATGATAATACTAATTTTTCATTGCTTACTAATCCAAGAGCACAGCATTATTTATCAACAGAAAATAACATAAAAGATTTTCCTGTTTTTTTTGAAAAAGTAAAACAAGCACTTATAAATAGTAAAAAAGTGCAGAAAGAAATCGTTGAAATCAACAAAAAAAATATACCAGGAGCCACAAAATTTTCTATTGTAAACGTTAGGTTACTAAATCATTCATGGCTAATTGCTGATTATACCTCTGGGGAAAAATTGGGGGAGGTGCTTTTGAGCTATGTAATTAATGACGATAATTCAATTTCATTTGAAATAATTAAAACCATTGTATATCCTGTTATTGGGACCTAAATAATAAATTATTTGTTCAATTTTATTTGGACAAAGTTTATTTTATAGAAGTTAACCAGTTTTTAAAATCATGAAAATTTTGCGGTGAAACGCCGTGTCCAATCGGGTACTCTTTATATGTGCAATTAACATTATATGCATCCAAAACGGGCTTTGTTTTTCTTGCCCATTCAACAGGGATAACCTGATCAGCTGTTCCGTGTGAGGCAAATATCTTTAACTTTTCAAATTCATTATTTTCATAGTCTTCTTTGGCAATCTCAGTATTTAAATACCCACTCAAAGCAACTAATTTTTGAAATTTTTCAGGGTAAGATAATGCTAAAGCATACCCTAAAATAGCTCCTTGACTGAAGCCAATAAGCGTAATATCTTCTTTGGCTATTGGATACTTTTCAACTAATTCAGTAATAAAAGTCACAATGAGATCTCTAGATTTTCTTGCTTGTGTCAAATCGGAAAATTTATTCTCGTCGGCATCAAAATTAATAGCATACCAGGCATAACTTCCATACATCAAATCATAAGGAGCTCTAACAGATACAATATAGTAATGATCTGGAAGTTCTGTTGCAAATGAAAACAAATCTTCTTCATTACTACCATATCCATGGAGTAAAAGTAATAGGGGATTTTTTTCAAGCTTAATTTTTGGTTCCCTTACTTTGTAGTATAACGATAGATTCATAATCTGTTTTGGGTTATTTTTTAGGTATCGAAATTTGCTTCTTTCTGATTCTATTTTGGTTTGATTGTATTTTTAATTATAATTCGCTACCATACAAAATAAAATCACTTTTTTTTACAAACTTCTAAATGTATTTTGAAAGAACGATCCAACTATGGGTAGTAATTTTTTTTCGCCTTGAAGTACACCCGAAAATCCATAAACCCACAAAATAAAATAGAAAATATAGAATGCGGATGTAGCTGTCCAACTGTCAACAGATCCCACAAAATAACCTAACAAAAAAAAGGATAAAAATAGTCCGAGGGCTTGCCTAATGTGAAATGAAACAAACTCATTTTTTTCATCATCCTGGTTCATAAAAATTGCAATTACACTACCAATTATAGTCAAGTAAGCTATTATCGCGTTATTTTTTAACTGTTCATTATTTCTCATTTCAATGTAATTTAGGATAAAACAAGTTTTCCCTGATTAAAAATGCCCATAGCTTTTCCTTTCATTTTTTGTCCAAGGAACGCACTGTTTTTTGATTTTGATAGAATGTGCTCTTTGTTGAAAGTCCAATCTTCTATTGAATTAAATAAAGTTATCGAGACATTATTATTTATTGCAATTTCTTCATTTTGGATATTAAAAATCAACTTTCCATTTGTTAATTTTTCAATGACTACGTTTAAAGGTAATACGGTGTTTAAAGCTCCAAAGGCACTTTCTAATCCGATAGTTCCATTCATAGCTAAGTCAAATTCCAACATTTTATTCTCAATATCAATTGGATTGTGATCGCTAGTTATGCAATCAATTGTATTATCTAAAACGCCATTTAACAATGCAATTCTGTCTTCCTCACATCGTAAAGGCGGAGTTACTTTATATCTTGAATCAAAAGTCTCTAGTTTATCATCAGTTAATACTAAATGATGAACTGATACACTGCAGGTTACGTTTAAACCTCTGCTCTTAGCATCTTTTATTAATGCCACTGATTTTCCAGAACGTACAGTTGGAATGTGTAATTTACCACCGGTATATTCTAGCAATTGTAGATTTCTTGTAATTATAATTTCTTCTGCGAGACACGGATTTCCTTTTAAGCCCAGTTTTGTTGAAACAATTCCTTCATTTGCAACACCATTTCCTTTAAGATTTTCATCTTGACAAAATCCAATAATTAAACCGTCAAAATTTTGAACATATTGAAGTCCAATTTTAAATTGATTTGCATTGGAATTACATTTTCCATAGTCGCCAAAAGCAACTGCACCCGCATTTTTCATATCATATAATTCAGCCAAATCTTTTCCTTCACTCAATTTGGTTAATGCCCCAATTGGATATAAACTAGTTGCAAATCCCTTTGCTTTTTGTTTTACAAAATGAATTTGAGATTGATTGTCTATTATTGGGAAGGAGTTTGGTTGTAGCGCTATGGCTGTAAATCCACTTTTTGCAGCCGTTTCCAGACCGTTTGAAATGGTTTCTCTGTCTTCAAATCCTGGCTCTCCTAGAGAAACGCTACTATCAAACCAACCACAAGAAACCGATAAGTTATTTAAAACGATTTCTTCATGACCCTCTGATTTTGGGATTTCATTTCCAATTGTTTCAAATTTTCCATCTGTAATTTTTATATCGACGGTCTGATTGTTGAACGCACTCTTTTTATCAATAATAGTGGCTTTTCGTATAATTAAGTTCATTTTACAAATTTTTGAATTAAAATTTCTAATGCAATAAATAAAAGGGCTAGTATTACTAACCATTTCCATATTTGAGTGTCGGTTCTATCAATTTGAATAGAATTGAAAACGGATTCGATGTCGTTTATTTCTTTAAAATCTCCAATAGCACCAGGGTTAGCTAATTCCAAATTACTTTCACTTCGGTTATAATTAAAACTAATGTTTTTGATCACAGTTTTACCATTTATTATTTCAAAATTTCCGGCTTCTATAGGATTTTCATTGAATGTCATTTTGACTTTATTATTCAATATTTGTTGCACAGGGATAAAACTTTCAACATTATTTTTTACAGTTACTATTTCATCTTTAGACAATAATGCATCAACAACAAAAGGCAGACTTAAACCAATGGTAAAGGCATTAATTCCCGAATTTTGACTACTTTGTCCCATGTTGTAAAATGTTGGTACAATAAGAGGAGAGTTGATAAAATTGCTATTATTTTTATTAATAGGTGCTGCAAAAACATAGATTGATGATAACTCATTTGATAGAGAAGTTAGAAAGGGGCTTTCGTCTTCGTAACTTAAAATAGACGGTGAAGCACTGCTAATACCAAAAGATGTTTTTGTGCTTGGGTATTGAAAGTTATCTATCTTTTTTTCAAAAACAGTATTGTATAGAGGATGGTTAAAATTAATTTTAGTTACTTTTTTGTCAGACAGAGAATTTGAGGAAAGTTTTAATGATCCAAAATTGTTTAGTAGTGAATTTAATTCAGTGATATTGGAATCTGAGGCAGGAATGACTACTACATTACCACCTTTTGAATAAAAAGATTTTAACGTTGTTTGAAGTGCTTGCGGAATTGGGTTTACTTCATTTATTATTAATGCATCTTGTTTTTCTATAAGATTGTAATCCAAATTTGCAAGCTGAAAATGATTATAATTAAATTCGTCTTTAGTAAATATCCTGGATAAAAAAGAACTTTTTTCTGGATCTCCAATACTGATAACATTTGTAAAACTTGGTTTAGAAATACTAAAATAATAGTTGTTATCATAGGTTAAACCTTTATCTAAAATAGAAACATAACCATGAAAATCATCTTTTGGAATGGTAAAATTGATACTTTTAGTTTTTGATTCAAAGTTGATTATAGTTTTAGCCAGTAATTTGTTTCTATTGTATATGGCAATTGAAATATTCTCAAAATCAGCTTTATTAGCCGATAAATTCACACCAATTTCGTAAAAATTATCAAGTGTTTGTTGGATGTACACACTGTCAATTGAAATATTGTTTTTTTGTTCAGCTTCTGGTAGCACAAAATAGACGTTATCTTCTTTTCGAAAACTTTTTGTTTGTTTATTTTCTAATCCAACGGCATCTGTAATAACAATAATATCTTTATTGAAAGCTGATTTTCGGGCGTTGACTTTTGCAATTAAATTTTCTAAAACAAACGGGGTTGCACTGTATTTCAGATTTTGCAGGTCTTTTTGTAATGTTTTTATATCCGTATTCCAATAACTATCTGAATTGGTAATTAACGAAAAGTTTTGAGTCTCTGGGGTGTGTTCCAAAAGGTCCTGAATGGTTCTCTTTAAAAGCTCTCCTTTTTTTCCTTTTGCTTGCATGCTGTAGGAATTATCCAAAATAATATACATTTCATTTGAACTTTTTTTACTGTCTTTTGCTGCATAGTAGGGTTGTGCAAATGCTAAAATTAACAAGGCAAGAAGCAACAAACGAGTAAGGAGTAAAAGCCACTTTTTTAATTTAGCACTTTTACGAGTTTGTACCGAAAGCTCTTTTAAGAATTGAACATTTGTGAAATATTCTTTTTTGAAACGACGTAACTGAAATAAATGAACCAGAATTGGGATAACCAATAAGAATAAGAAATAAAGGATTTCTGGATGTTTAAAATTCATTAATTCTAAAGTTTGTCAAAGATAATATACTTTTTAGTTTTTAGTTACAGATTTTAAAAATTTTGCAGGAATTGATTTCCTCTTATTTTATTTTTTTTTCTTCTTAGCGGCTCTATTTTTTAAAATATTTCTATTCACCGAACTTGAGGTTTTCTTTTTCGTTTTTGAAGGTCCGCCTAAATTTACCTTTTTATTTTTTTTGGCTTTTTCATGAAATGAGGCACCTCCTTCAAGTTTGTTGGTTTTTAAAATTATCTTTAATTTCTTTTTGTCTTTTTCAAATTCCAGTAGTTTATTAACTACTTCAATCGAAGTAGGCATTTCTAGAATTTGTATTTCTTTATTCATGAGCAATTCTGTTTCAATTTGAATTTCTTGTTCATGTGAGCTAATCAAACTTATTGCAATTCCAGATTTGTCTGCTCTTCCTGTACGGCCAATTCTATGAATATATTGTTCAGGAATACTTGTAAATTCTACATTTATAACATGCGAAATGTCGGAAATATCTAATCCTCTTGCCATAACATCTGTGGTGACTATTCCTCTAATCTCTCCAGCTTGAAACGCAGCCATAGTTTGAAGTCTATAGTTTTGGGATTTATTGGAGTGAATAATTCCAAACTGATTGGGATAAAATTCCTCTAGTTTTTCAGCTAACAAGTCGGCGGTTTTTTTATTATTAACAAAAAGTAATACACGATCTAACTCGGTATTTCGCAACAATTCTACTATTAGATTTACTTTAGTTAAGAAATTAGGGACATTGTAGCCAATTTGCTCAATTTTTTCTAATGGCGTGCCCGACTTCTCAAGTGTAATCTCTTCGGGAAAATTAAAATAATCTTCCAGCATGTCATCAACTTCATCAGTCATCGTTGCAGAGAAAAGGATATTTTGTCGTTTGTTCTTTAGCATTGAAAGAATAGAAGTAATTTGAGTTCTAAAACCCAAATTTAGCATCTCGTCAAATTCGTCAATAACTAGTTTTTGAAGACTATCAAAGCGAATAACATTATCAAGGGCTAAGTCCATTACTCGACCAGGGGTGCCTACCAACACGTCAATACCTTGATAAACTGACTTTTTTTGTGAATTGATATTAACCCCACCATAAACTCCGAGTGTTCTCACAGACATATATTGAGTTAATTTGTCAACTTCAGCCGCAATTTGCACTACCAATTCACGTGTAGGAACTAATATTACAATTCTAGGGGTGTCGGTTGCAACAAATTTCCACTGTTTTAAAATCGGTAATAAGTAAGCAAAAGTTTTTCCTGTCCCTGTTTGGGCAATCCCCATTACATCCCGTCCCGACATGATTGCCGAAAATGATTTTTCCTGAATGGGTGTGGGTTTTGTGAAACCCATTTCATCCAAAGCTTTTTGTAGTGATTTTGGGAGATTAAATTGCGCAAAGGTACTCATGTAGATTCTATTTGTGGCAAAGATAGGTATTTCGGATTTGGTGAATTATTACTCTTGGTTATCGTAAAATTTATTTCTAGTTTTTCTACATTTACAAAAAAAACGAAGTGGGTTTAACCCTCTAGACGTAAATCGTATAAAAAATTAATTTATGAGTAAAGTTGTATTGATAACCGGTGGTTCATCTGGAATTGGCAAAGCAATTGGAGAATATTTATATCATAAAGGTTTTACGGTTTATGGAACTAGTAGAAACCCCGAAAAGTTAGATTCTTTATTTCCGCTAATAAAATTAGATGTTAGGAATTCCGAAAGTATTTCAAATGCAGTTGCACATATAGTGACATTATCTAATCGGATAGATATTGTAATTAACAACGCAGGAGTGGGGATAACGGGTCCAATTGAGGAGACACCAACAGTAGAAATGCGTAATAATTTTGAAACTAATTTTTTTGGTCCAATTGAAGTTATAAAAGCCGTTTTACCTCAAATGCGCAAACAAAAATCTGGATTGATAGTTAATATTACTTCCATAGCGGGATATATGGGTCTGCCTTATCGTGGAATTTACTCAGCTTCAAAAGGAGCTCTCGAATTGGTTTCAGAAGCACTTAGTATAGAAGTTAAATCCTTTGGAATTAAAATTGTTTCTATTGCACCGGGAGAATTTGCTACATCCATCGCCTCACATCGGTACCATGCGCCAATTCTCGATAATTCGGTATATAAAACGGCATACGAAAGTACATTGGGTATGATGAATGATCACATGAATAGTGGCGATGATCCTAATGATTTTGCCAAAGCTGTTTATAAAATAATTCAACTTGACACGCCTAAATTACATTATAAAATAGGTGCATTTATTCAAAAGTTTTCAGTTGTTTTAAAACGAATTTTACCAGATAGAATGTATGAGCGTATGCTCATGAATCACTATAAATTATAGATAGTTTCCATTTATTTACTTTGATTAAGCAATGTAATGACTCCCTATTACAATCTCTAGAATTTGTTTTGCAGTATAAATAAATTCTTAAAATATTTTGACTGAATTATTTAAATTGAATATGTAACTTTGCATCACTTTATAATAAACACAACAACTAAAAACACTAAAAACAATGAAATTTTTTATTGACACAGCTAATTTAAATGAAATTAATGAAGCCCAAGCTCTTGGTGTATTGGATGGAGTAACTACAAATCCATCACTAATGGCGAAAGAGGGTATTACAGGGAAAAATAATATCTTAAAGCATTATGTAGCTATTTGTAATATCGTTGACGGTGATGTAAGCGCTGAAGTTATTTCTATTGATTACAATGGTATGATTAAAGAGGGTGAAGAGTTGGCTGATTTACATCCACAAATTGTTGTCAAACTACCAATGACTAAAGAAGGAATAAAAGCTTGTAAATATTTTTCTGACAAGGGAATTAAAACAAATGTTACCTTGGTTTTCTCTGCGGGTCAGGCTTTATTAGCTGCTAAGGCTGGTGCCACATATGTATCTCCTTTTTTGGGTAGATTAGATGATATTTCAAATGATGGTTTAGCGCTAATTCAAGAAATACGTGATATATATGATAATTATGCGTTTGAAACTCAAATTTTAGCAGCGTCTATTCGTCATACTATGCATGTTGTGAATTGTGCGAAAATTGGTGCAGATGTTATGACTGGGCCTTTGTCATCAATAACTGGATTACTTAAACACCCACTAACTGATATTGGATTGGCTCAGTTTTTAGCCGATTATGCTAAAGGAAATAGTTAAATATAGAAAAGCATTTATGAGATAAGTGCTTTTTTTTCTCTATTCGTCACTAAATAGGTTGATTGAGTTTATTTATGCTATAATTAATTATTTTAGATTAGCTTCAAATTCAGCATCAAAAATATTTGCAAATGCATTTTTAATTAGGCCCTTGTTATCTAACACAATGGTTCGGTGTATTTTGTTTATTGCCCATTTATTTTTTATTTTTTCAAAATTTGAGCAATGTAATTCTGTCACAGTATTAAAATTATACTTTTCTAGCGTTTTTTTCCAATCTTCTTCACTATCTGTAATGTTGATAGCAACAAAATTATATTGAGGGTATTTGATTTTTAGGTCTAGTATTTTTGAGTGGGCAGCTTCCAAATGAGAAATCGCATTTTCAGTCCAAAAGAAAAAAACTGTGTTTGGTTTTATTATTTTTTGCATAGGTATCTTATTCCCATTTACATCAACTAGTGGCACCTCTGGTAACGAATTCCCAATCTTCAACTTTTGGATAGCGTTGCAAAGGGTAGTTATTTCGTTTTTTTCGTTTTTGTCAGCTGATAGTTTTTTATAGGTTGCTAAGAATGTTGCAGTATTATTAGTGTTTTGATCTTCAAGCAAATAGGTAAAAGCTATATTGTCCAGAATTGTGCTTTTTACTTTTTCATTTTTTATCAAATCATTAGCAATATTCATTTTATTAATGCTTGTTTTCAACGCTAAGTCATTTCCAGTAAAATGGTTATGATAATTTATTGTGCCCATGTTATTTAACATATGTGACAAATAAGTTACATAGGGAGCATAATTTGATAATTCTGTATTATTTAAATCTATATTTTTTCTAAAATCATAATAGTTTGCGGGTAATTTATCTTTCAAATCTTCGCCTGTTCTAATTTTATGAACTAGGGGATACATCTCTTTTTTAGTATAATAATTGAAATTTAAAATAGCCTTTGCAAATACATCAAATTCTTCACTCCACTTAATTTCTTGTTTTTTTGTGTTGTAAAAAACGGTTTCCTTCGAGTAGAACAATTCAATGCCTTTAGAAAAATCTTTAAAGTTATCGTCAAAATAATCAAACATGTTGTATTTGTCTTTTTCATTTTTAAGATACATTTCCATCAAAAAATTATTCTTTTCGTATCCTCTTCCACAATATATGATTGATTCGTCAAACTCTCTAGTATTCAATCTAACTAGTATACTGTCGTTTTTGTCAAAAAAAACATATTGGTATTCCGGTTCATGTTTGAATGTGTATAATCCGGGAGCCAGAGAGTCAAATTGGGTAAAAAATCTATTTTTCTCGTTAAGTCTTAGGGTGTCAATCACTTTGTTATCTTTACAAAAAAGTACAAATTGATTGTTTGGGTTTACTATCTCTCCACCAAAATAAGCAATATGTTCCGTGCTTCTATATTCACTTTTACAAGAACTCAAAAGCACCAAAAAAAACAGTAAGGATGTATATCGTTTTATATTTGTAAAATCTAACATAACAGTAATTCAAGGAAACAAAAATATCCCTATATAATTGAATTTATTGTTAATCATTAGTTAAATAAAGATTTATAAAATAGGCTTTAAATGATAAACACTAAACTCTTTTAACTACTTTTGCACCAAATTTTATTAAATCAGATTACATGTTAACTGTAAATAATTTATCGGTTCAGTTCGGAAAAAGAATATTATTTGACGAAGTAAATACCACTTTTACCCAAGGTAATTGTTATGGGGTTATTGGTGCTAATGGTGCTGGGAAATCTACCTTTTTAAAAATATTAGCAGGAGACATTGATCCCACTTCTGGACGTGTCTTTTTAGAACCTGGTAAAAGAATGTCGGTGCTTAACCAAAACCATAATATGTTTGATGGGCATACCGTTTTAGAGACGGTTATGATGGGTAATAAAGTTTTGTTTTCAGTTAAATCAGAAATGGATGCTTTATATGCTGACTATGCTGATGACAAAGCAGATAGGATAGGCGAGTTGCAAGTTCAGTTTGAGGAAATGAATGGGTGGAATGCAGAATCTGATGCGGGCGCTATGTTGTCCAATTTGGGAATTCAGGCAGATATACATTATACTTTAATGTCTGATTTGGAAGGTAAACTTAAGGTTCGTGTGCTTTTAGCACAAGCCCTTTTTGGTAATCCAGATGTTCTAGTGATGGACGAACCAACAAACGATTTAGATTTTGAAACGATCTCATGGTTAGAGAATTTTTTAGCAAACTATGAAAATACGGTAATTGTTGTTTCGCACGACAGGCATTTTCTAGATGCGGTTTGCACACATATATCTGATATTGATTTTTCTAAAATAAATAATTACTCGGGTAATTACACCTTTTGGTATGAATCAAGTCAATTAGCAGCCCGACAAAAAGCACAGCAAAACAAGAAAGCAGAGGAAAAGAAAGCAGAATTAGAGGAGTTTATTCGTCGTTTTAGTGCCAATGTTGCTAAATCAAAACAGGCTACCTCCAGAAAAAAAATGATTGAAAAATTAAATTTAGATGAAATAAAACCCTCTAGTAGAAGATATCCTGCAATTATATTTGATACTGAAAGAGAAGCGGGAGATCAGATATTACATGTTCAAAACCTATCGGCGGCAATAGATGGCGATTTGTTATTCAAAAACGTTGATTTGAATATGGCAAAAGGTGATAAAGTGGTTGTTTTTTCTAAAGATTCTCGAGCAACTACTGCTTTTTATGAAATTTTAAATGGCAATTTAAAACCCGAATCGGGAACTTTTGATTGGGGGATTACCACAAATCAATCTTATTTGCCTAATGATAATAGTGAGTTTTTTACTAATCCTAATTTAAATCTTGTGGATTGGTTGCGTCAGTGGGTTAAAACAGAAGAGGAACGCGATGAGGTTTATGTTAGAGGTTTTCTCGGGAAAATGATATTTTCTGGTGAAGAGGCATTAAAAAAATGTACCGTTTTATCTGGAGGTGAGAAAGTACGTTGTATGTTATCTCGGATGATGATGATTCGTGCAAATGTGTTAATGTTAGATGAACCCACAAATCATCTAGATCTTGAATCGATAACAGCATTTAATAATTCTTTAAAAAACTTTAAGGGCTCTGTGCTCTTTACAACTCACGATCATGAGTTTGCACAAACAGTTTCCAACAGAGTTTTAGAGATTACGCCAAATGGTGTTATAGATAGATATATGACTTTTGATGAATATTTAGAAGATGAAAAAATTCAAGAAATGAGAAAGAAAATGTATACTTAAACTACATTTCCCTTTTTTATTGAATTAAAACTTCAAGAATAGTGATAGCAGCTTCACTAATTTTTGTACCAGGTCCAAAAACAGCAACGGCACCCGCATCAAAAAGGAATTGATAATCTTGGGAAGGAATTACCCCTCCAACGATTACCATAATATCTTCTCTTTCGTATTTTTTCAGTTCTTCAATTACTTGTGGAACTAAAGTTTTGTGACCAGCGGCAAGCGATGAAACGCCTAGTATGTGAACATCATTTTCTACCGCTTGTTTTGCAGCCTCTGCAGGTGTTTGGAAAAGGGGGCCAATATCTACATCAAATCCTAAATCGGCGTAACCCGTTGCTACAACCTTTGCTCCACGATCATGGCCGTCTTGTCCCATTTTTGCTATCATGATACGAGGTCTTCGTCCCTCTTTTTTTGCAAATAAGTCGGCTAATTGTTTTGCTTTTTCAAAACTTTGATCGTTTTTTATTTCTTTGCTATACACGCCACTAAAAGATCTAATTTGTGCTTTATATCTGCCAAAAGAAACTTCAAGGGCGTCGCTAATTTCCCCTAAAGTGGCTCTATTTCTTGCAGCTTCAATGGCTAAAGATAATAAATTTCCATTTCCGTTTTTGGCACAGGCTGTTAATTTTTCTAGGCTTTCAATTACTTTGTTAGTGTCTCTAATAGCTTTTATTTTTTTT
Organism: Flavobacterium psychrophilum; assembly: GCA_945907225.1. Classification (GTDB taxonomy): domain Bacteria; phylum Bacteroidota; class Bacteroidia; order Flavobacteriales; family Flavobacteriaceae; genus Flavobacterium; species Flavobacterium psychrophilum_Q. The sequence goes on from CAMDSN010000004.1 coordinate 23,612, forward strand.
AACTGATTAATTTGCTGATTTCGTACCATCTCATTGTCTATGTCCAAAATATGCAAAGGATCTTCTTTTTTCAGTCGGTATTTATTTACGCCCACAATTACATCCTGATTACTGTCTATTCGGGCTTGTTTTCTCGCTGCAGCTTCTTCAATTCTAAGTTTGGGAATGCCAGCTTCTATTGCTTTGGTCATACCACCTAATTCCTCAACTTCTTGTATTAAAGCCCACGCTTTTTGTGTGATTTCTGCTGTTAAAGATTCAACATAATAGCTACCAGCCCATGGGTCAACGGTTTTGCAAATTTTAGTTTCCTCCAGCAAATAAATTTGAGTATTACGCGCTATTCGAGCAGAAAAATCGGTTGGTAGCGCAATGGCTTCATCAAGTGCATTTGTATGTAAAGATTGAGTCCCTCCAAAAGCGGCTGCAGCGGCTTCAATAGTTGTTCTCGCCACGTTATTAAATGGATCTTGTTCGGTTAAACTCCAGCCAGAGGTTTGACAATGTGTTCTAAGAGCAAGCGATTTCTCATCTTTTGGAATGAATTCTTTCATTAATTTGGCCCAAAGTAGCCTTCCAGCACGCATTTTTGCTATTTCCATAAAGTGATTCATACCAATTGCCCAAAAAAAGGAGAGGCGAGGTGCAAATTCATCAATTTTTAAACCTGTTGCTAAGCCAGTTTTAATGTATTCAAGACCATTGGCTAATGTATAAGCTAGCTCAATATCAGCTGTAGCACCTGCTTCTTGCATATGATAACCAGAAATAGAAATTGAGTTAAATTTGGGCATATTTTTACTGCTATACGCAAAGATATCTGCTATAATTTTCATTGAAGGCGCAGGCGGGTAGATATAGGTATTTCGTACCATGAACTCTTTAAGAATATCATTTTGTATAGTTCCAGAAAGTTTGTCGGGTGATATACCTTGTTCTTCAGCAGCTACTATATAAAAAGCCATAATAGGTAAGACAGCTCCATTCATTGTCATTGAGACCGACATTTCGTTTAACGGAATTTGATCAAAAAGCACTTTCATATCTTCAACGGTGTCTATTGCAACTCCAGCTTTTCCAACGTCACCCTCAACTCGTTCATGATCTGAATCGTATCCCCGATGTGTAGCTAAATCAAATGCTACGGATAATCCTTTTTGTCCTGAAGCCAAATTTCTTCTATAGAATGCATTACTCTCTTCTGCTGTAGAAAACCCAGCATATTGACGAATAGTCCAAGGGCGACGCACGTACATAGTTGCATAAGGACCACGAAGATTTGGAGCAAAGCCTGCTCCAAAACCAATGTGTTCAAGGTTTTCGATGTCCGCTTCCGCATAAGAAGGTTTTAGCTCTATCCCTTCGGCGGTTAGGAAGTTGTGATTAGACGGTTGTAGGTTATCGTTTTTTAAACTTTTTCCTTCTCCCTTCTCTCTAATCCTAAATTTTAAATGTTGAATGTTTTTTCTCATTTTTTATAATTCTTGAGATAAACGTTCTTGTTCAAGTTTTTCAGCTAATCTTTTTTCAATTATGGGCGTTATTAAAGTTTTGCGTGGGTTTTGTTTGACAAACGGATACAGTTCTAAATCATTTTTCATTTTGTCATTTTTATTTGCGTATTTATTGGTGCCCAAAAGCACTTCGCTTCCGTTATCAAAAAGGTCTTGTTCTTTAGCAGCGCTTTCGCTAATTTTTTTTTGTATTGCTCCTTCAATAAGTTGAGTG
>CAMDSN010000005.1 GCA_945907225.1 Flavobacterium psychrophilum
TACAAATGTACTATATTTTTAAATCAAATATTTAAACGAATGATTTACAATTATATTTATTTGCAAATTTAATTTTATTAATTACCTTTTTTTTTGTCTCGGTAAAGTTCTAGTAGCTTTTTTGTGAAATTTTCTTCTACTTTTTTCAACTTTAAAATCTTAAGTGGAGAAATAACTCCTTTGAGGCTAGTGATAAATTTCTTTTTTAATTGAAAAAGTTCATCTTCAGCTACTTCTATTTGGGCCAAAATTGCGGTAGCTTCTTTATCTGAAATTTTATCTAAAGAATCCTTATGTAATTCATCTAAAATCAAATTGAGTTTTTGTTTTTTTATTTCTTGTTGTTTAACTTCAAACGCATTATAAATAGGCCAAAATTTTGATGCTTCTTCAGTTGTTAGCGACAGCTGATTGGTTATAAAACCTATTTTTAATGATTTGATTTGTTCTTTTTTCTTTTCTTTCTGTTCTGGTCTTTGAGCTGCAGTACCAAAAACAATAAATACCGCTACTAGGGTTAAAATTTTTTTCATATTATTAATCAATTAAATAGTTATCTAGATTTGAATTTGTATTTAAAATAGCTTCAATTTCTGATTTACTTATATCTAAATCAAAATTAAGTTCTTTTAAATCGTCTTCCGAGATTAAATTTATTATATCTTCATCTGAAACGGTTGAATGATATGCGATATAATTCTCTAATGTTTCTATTTCAATATTGCTCTGTTTTGTTGAATATTTTATAAAAAGGGAAGTAGTTATTAAAATAGTGATAATTGCTGCGACTGCTAAAACCCATTTTTTATTTTCAAAAAACGTAATTGTCTTTGGTTTATGATTTATTTCTGACATTATTTTATCAGAGAGTTGCATGAAATAATTTTCTGGAATCCTAAATCCATCAGCTATTTTTGGTTTTGTATCTAATATTTTTTTTTCCATTATGCTTTGACAATTCTTATTTGAAATGGTTTAATTGTTTTTAACATATACTTCAATTTTCTTTACTGCTAAATGATAAGAGGCTTTGAGTGCGCCCACTGATGTTCCTAATATTTCTGAAAGTTCTTCGTATTTCAATTCTTGAAAATATTTCATTTTAAAAACTAATTGTTGTTTTTCAGGCAACAACAATATAGCTTTATGAAGCTTGATTTGAATTTCATCCCCATCAAAATAGGGGTCTGATTTAATTGTATCTAAAATTTTTAATTGTAAGGCTAAAGAGGTAGTGTTGTTTTTTTTAGCTTTTTGATGTAAAAATGTAATTGCTTCATTGGTAGCGATGCGGTACATCCATGAGAATAGTTTGCTATCTCCTTTAAATTTTTTCAAATATAGAAATACTTTTATAAATGTATTCTGCAATACATCATCGGCATCATCATGGTTCAAAACAATATTTCTAATTATTGAATATAATGGTCGTTGGTATTTTTGTATTAATTTTTGAAACGCTTTATTTTGCGTTTTCGGATTTAATAAATCTTGAATAAAATCCTGTTCGTCTTCCAAAATATTGAATTTGATCTTTTTTGAATGTAGAAAAACTAAAAGGTTTAAAACGAAAATTTAACGTTTATCATCTACCTTCTCTGTTGGTTTTTTTTCTTCTTCAGTTTCTTCAGTTTCTTCTTTTTCCTTTTTACCCTTTTTTTCCTTTTCTTGATTTTTAGGGAGGATGGGTATATAAATCTCTGTAATCCATTTTGAAGGACGCTTTATGTCATCAATAGTTTTTATAAATAGGTGGGTATAATTTCCGGCACTATTTTCTCTAAGTTTATTAGTTTTAAGGTATTCTTCTGCTTTTTTCCAAGCTGTTTTAGTATGAGAATAATCTCCAATTAAAGTTGTTTTTAAGCAGGTAAAAGGTATGATTTCGCCAGAAGTGATATCACTCCCATCTGATATTGAAATTTGTTTTATTACGGGAATGCCAATAGATATTGTTGCACTATTATTAGTAATATCATAACGGTCATAGGATATAAAAGGTTTTCCGGCTCTAGGGATTTTATTTTTATTAAAAAAGAGTACCATTTCAGCCAATAGTATTTTGGTATTTTTACTAATGCTAGTAATGCGGCATGTAACTGTTTTTTTTAAACAAAACCCAGCTTTTATATGCGCTACTCCATTTACTTTTATGGAAAACGAATTCATTTCGTATTGCAGCGTTTTATCTAAATTTTGTAGGCTTTTTTTGTAAACGGCTGTTAACAGCTGATTTACTCCACCATCAAAAAATGAACTTATTTTAGAAAATGTATCCAATCTACCTTTAGTGTAAATGGTAACTTTTGTTCCGCCAAGCGTATCTTTTAATTTCCAAGAAATAGTGCCCGAAGAATTGTTAAAGTTAATTTTTTGGGATAGGCTATCATTTTCTTTTAACCAACAGGTTTTTATACTACCTTCATCTGATCCATTATCAAAAGTACAAGAAGCTCCTAGGCCAATAGAATTCTTTTCGTAATTAAATTTGATGTCAGAATTTTTGGTCATCCAAGAACCAAAGCTTTCCCAATTTTTATAATCATTTACAAACTCAAAAACAGAAGCTCTATTTGTTTTAATAACTTCAGTTACTTCTACTTCAAAATCACTTTTTTGAGTGAGTATATGCACCGAAAAACCAATGAAGGCAAGAAGAAAAAGCAAGAAAAAATATTTTATAAGTCTCATGAATTCATAATAAAAAGGATAACAAAGTTAATGATTTTAATAGTAGTAAATCTAAAATTATATTAAGGCACCAATAATGTTATTTAGATAAAGTAATACTAATGGACTAGTGTTTTGTTACAGTCTTTATAATGAACAAAATGAGAATAAAAAGTATGAAGAAAATTAGTATTTTATAACTTCCTTTATATTCTTTTTGGTGTATGGCTTTGTCTTTGCGATATGCAAAAAATGCTGCCGTGACAAAACATATAAAAAAGACAACAGCGAAAATTAATTGGGGAGTTGTAAACATTTATTTTAAATTTTTAACAAATTTAATTAATTGTGCTGTAAAGTTGTAATTTGCCTCAACAAATAATTTTATTAAAATGCAAAAACAACTTAACGCAGTAAAAGAATTCCATACTTCATTTGGACTTGGAGTAAGTGAAGATTATAAAATAGATTTAGGGGAACAAAAAAACAGGTTGCGCTACAATCTTATGAAAGAAGAAAATGAGGAATACTTGGAGGCAGTCCAAAACAAAGATTTAGTAGAAATAGCAGATGCTTTGGGTGATATGCTCTACATACTTTGCGGAACGATATTGGAACATGGTTTACAACACAAAATCGAAGCGGTTTTTGATGAAATTCAGCGATCAAACATGAGTAAACTTGATGCCGATGGAAACCCTATTTATAGGGAAGACGGGAAGGTTTTGAAAGGACCAAATTATTTTAAACCCAACTTTGAAACTATTTTGAAATAGGATTATACTTTAACAGTCCAACCAAAATCATCATTGGCCAGCTTGTATTGAATTTTTGTAAGTTTATCTTTCAATTGCAATGCAAAAGAATTACTGTTTGCAGATAATTCGTAATACTCGTTCTTGTATTGAAATCCAACAATTGGACTAACTACTGCAGCAGTTCCTGAACCAAATATTTCTTTTAAACTTCCGTCTTTTGCACCAGCAATTAATTCTGAAACTAAAATAGGTCGTTCTTCAATTTTAATTCCGTCGCGAGTTGCAATATCTATTAAACTTTTACGAGTTACACCATCTAAAATTCTTTCACTAGTTGGAGCGGTACAAAGGGTATCATTAAATCTAAAAAAAAGATTCATTGTTCCAGCTTCTTCAAGTAGGGTGTGAGTAGCATCATCTGTCCAAATAATTTGTTGAAATCCTTGCTCTTGCGCTAGTTTTTGAGGGTAAAATTGAGCCGAATAATTTCCTGCCGCTTTTGCTGCACCTATTCCGCCGTTGGCAGCCCTACTATAATGTTCTGCGATTATAACTTTAACTTCACTCGTGTAGTAAGAACGAGCAGGTGAAAGCAATATCATAAATTTATATTGTGTAGAAGGTTGTGCAATTACTCCAGAACCAATGGCAATCATAAAGGGCCGAATATACAAGGTGTTTCCCATCCCTTTTTTTACCCAATCCCGATCGATATCAATTATTTTTTTTAAACCATCTAAAAATAAATATTCTGGCACTTCTGGCATAGCCATCCTAATTGCCGATTTATTAAAACGAAGTAGGTTTTGATCTGGTCTAAATAACCATACATCATCTGACTCGTCTTTGTAGGCCTTCATTCCCTCAAAAATTGCCTGACCATAATGAAAAACTTTTGCAGAAGGGTCAATAAGAAAGGGCTCGTAGGGTTTTATAATTGGTTTTTGCCAGGATCCTTCTCTAAACTCACATACAAACATATGATCAGTGAAAACATTTCCGAAAGAAAGGTTTTCAAAATCCACATCATTAATTTTTGAGGAATTTACTTTTACTATTTCAATTTCGTTTGTGATTTGCGACATCTTGTTACTGTGTATTAGTTAATGCATACCGAATTTAACTTAAAACCTCATGATTAATCATCAAAAAAGGCTTGGGGTATAACATTCTTAAAATTTCGGTAAAATTAGTAAAAATATGTTTGCTATTAAGCAACTTAATAAATTTCAAATATAAACTGAAAGTAAAAGTGATAAATTGGTCCAAGATATAGTTGGATGAGTAAAAAAAAGTATTTTTTCACAATTCATTTTTTATAATCTCTTTATATTTGCAAATATTTTTAAAATCAACTGCCATGAAAAAAAACTTCTTAATCTTAGTTCTCGTTTCTTGCTTTTTTGGATTTAATAGCACTGCTCAAAAAAAAACTGTGACCTTTGATAGTGAAAATTACAGCTTATTTGGAGAGAAATTCAAGGTTGCTAAAATTTATGATAAAGCAGCCATGCTGAAAAAATATAAATCTCTAAAAAAAGGGGATACCATTTCAATTCAATTTGAATCCAATATAAAATCTGTTTGTAAAAAGAAAGGATGTTGGATGAAAATGAGTTTGGCTGGCGAAATGGAATCGTTTGTTAAATTTAAAGATTATAGTTTTTTTGTACCTCTAAATGCAGATAATAGTCTTGCAATTATTAGTGGTAAAGCCTTTATAGATGTTGAATCTGTAGCATCATTAAAACATTATGCAAAGGACGCTGGTAAATCAGCAGCAGAAATTGCTAAAATCACTAAACCTGAAGTTACTTATTCATTTTTAGCCGATGGTGTTTACATAAAAAAATAATTTTTTCATGAAAAAAATTCTACTATTTTGTTTCTACTTACTTTTTGTTTCCTGTAAGAAAGAGTGCCAAGAAGAGAAAAAAAAATGTGAGCCAAATACAAGTAAGAAGTTAGAAATGTACCAAATGTCGGAAATGGCTTCATTAATGGAACAAATGTATGTTGAGAGTAAACGAACCAAAGAACAAATTGAAAAGGGGGAATCTCCAAAATTGTTTCCAGAATATTTTTTAAAAATTTATACTGCAAAATTTACTGATGATTCAGATAACGATATTTTTTTTAAAGAAAAAGCCAAGGAATTCATTACCACTCAACAATTAATTTATAGCGATTCTAAAAATGCAATTTCTCATTTTAATTCGGGTGTTGATGCTTGTATAAAATGTCATGAAAGTAAGTGTGGCGGCCCTATACCAAGAATTAAAAAATTATATATAAAATAATTTGAAGCGGAGTATTATTACCACAAATGATGGTTCAACAACTATTCATTTGGCTGATTGGAATGAAACATATCATTCTAAACATGGTGCCATACAGGAAGCATATCATGTTTTTATAAAAAACGGTCTTGCCCTTTTTGATCATCAATCCCTATCTATTTTAGAAATTGGATTTGGAACCGGTTTGAATTGTTTTATAACCTATTTGGAGTCGTTTAAAAATGACCGTATTGTTCATTACACTGGTGTAGAGGCATATCCTATTGATTTGTCAGAAGCGATTCAAATGAATTATCCAGATCAAATTGGAGCAAGTAAAAAAAATATTTTTAAAACGCTTCATGAATGTGCCTGGAACCAAAAAAACAGCATTGCTTCTAATTTTATACTCACTAAAAGAAAACAGTTTTTTCAGGAAATAAATGATATTGACGCCTATGATCTAATCTATTTTGATGCTTTTGGTTATCGAGTTCAACCTGAATTATGGTCAGATGATATTTTTATAGCAATGTATAAAGCACTTAAAAATAATGGTGTTTTGGTTACTTATGCTTGTCGTACTTCAATAAAAAAAGCAATGCTTTCTGCTGGTTTTTATGTTGAAAAATTACCAGGTGCGCCAGGGAAGAGAGAAATGCTAAGAGCAATCAAAAAGTAGTGGTATCATATTAAAAAACTAAATATATTTTATAAGAAAATACACTACTTATTTTTGTTATAATGTATTACATCGATTTTATATACATTTAAACGCTTTTTTTTAACTTTTTTTCTTCTCAAAAAAAAACTTATTCTTAGTTTTAGGCAAATTAAAATTTATTATTAATCCAAATCTTATTAATTATGCCCAGAATGATATATGATTACACCAAGTCAGTACTTGAGAAAGTTAGCTTTGATCCTGTTCTGTTTGCAAAAGAGCTAAAAAAAGCTGTAAAAAAATTATTACCCTACGAAATTGATCAATTAAGAAAATGGTTGATGTACTTCACAACAAGTCACCCCGAATTAAAGACGTGCTTGTCTGTAATTAGCAACGAATAATATTTTATATCTTTTTTTGCAACGGACTAATAATTTGAACGTTTTGGAATACAATTGCTCCTTTAATGACTCCTGAAATGCAATTTCTAAGCGCGTCAATGATATGAATTTTTAATTCGTTTTTTGGAAATATTAAACTTACTTCTCTGGCAGGTTTTGGTTCTTTAAAATGGCGAAGTTTTAATTTCTCATTTTCTTTCAAGTCAAGAGTATGTAAGTAGGGTAAAAGTGTAGTTCCTAATCCTTCATTAGCTAATTTAATAAGCGTTTCAAAACTTCCACTTTCTATTTGAAAATGTGCTTTGTCATTAGAAGCTTCATACTTACATAAATTAAGTATCCCATCCCTAAAACAATGACCATCTTGAAGTAATAATATTTCATCAATATTTAAATCTTCTATTTCGATTTCTTTTTTCTTGAAATTTGTATGGTCTTCATGGACATAAGCCACAAAAGGTTCAAAATACAGAACAATTTCTTTTATTTTTTCTTCTTCCAATGGCGTTGCTGCAATAGCAGCATCTAAATGGCCATTTTTTAGTTTCAAAATAATTTCATCGGTATTTAATTCTTCAATGATTAATTTTACTTTGGGATATTTCTTTATAAAATTGTTCAAAAACATCGGAAGTAGTGTAGGCATGATTGTAGGTATAATTCCTAATCGAAATTCACCTCCTATAAATCCTTTTTGTTGATCAACAATATCTTGTATTCTATCTGCCTCATTAACAATATTTTTAGATTGATTAACAATCTTCTGCCCAATTTCTGTAAGTTGAATCGGTTTTTTTGTTCGGTCAAAAATTTTAATTTCCAATTCTTCTTCAATTTTTTGAATTTGCATACTCAAGGTTGGTTGAGTAACAAAACACTTTTCTGCAGCTAGCGTAAAATTTTTATATTCGGCTACAGCTAATACATATTTAAGTTGAGTGATAGTCATGGTATAGTGAAATTTTATGTAAATATAAAAACTATAAGTTTAACTTATTAAGTTAAACTTATGTAAAATTTTATTTAGTTTATAATCAAAATTGATTGTATTGATTATTTTTGCGCGATGAATTTATGGACAAGATTTTTTTTTATTGTATTAGTTTTTTTTATTTCAATGCCAACTCTCATTACATTGATTGAAAAAAAACCATCTACTTTTGTGTTTTTTGATATGGATAGCGAAGAAATTCATGATCAATTTGATGATTTTCAAGCTGATGTAAAAATTTATTTGGATTTTCCGTTTTCTATTTCAAACTTTAATACTAATGCAAAAATAATTTCTCCAAATTTGTTTTTTTACATCAAATTAAGTGAAAAAGTTTTTTCACCACCACCCGAATTTAGTTAATAAATTGAATAATGCACTGTTTCAGAACAGTAAAATTTAAAAACTAAATAGTATGACAAAAAAAATAAATCTTTTTTCAAATTTTAAATCTGATTTTGCCTCAGGTTTAGTAGTATTCTTAGTTGCGCTTCCCTTATGTTTGGGAATTGCATTGGCCTCGGGAGCGCCATTATTTGCAGGTATTATTTCGGGTATTGTTGGCGGAATCGTAGTTGGCTATTTAAGTCAGTCTCATCTCAGTGTTTCTGGACCTGCTGCAGGTTTAACTGCTATTGTTTTGACAGCCATTACTGATTTGGGTTCTTTTGATACTTTTTTACTTGCTGTTCTTATTGCTGGTGGCATCCAGCTCATTCTCGGGTTTGTTAAAGCAGGAAGTATATCCAATTATTTTCCAACCAATGTGATTGAGGGAATGTTGGCCGGTATTGGCGTTATAATTTTTTTGAAACAAGTTCCTCATGCCTTTGGATATGATCCAGATTATGAAGGCGACTTTAGTTTTTTTCAACCCGATGGTGAAAATACATTTTCTGAAATCTTTTCATTAGTGAATCACATTCAACCGGGCTCAATAATTATTACATTGGTCTCTTTGGCAATCCTTATTCTTTGGACAAAAATTAGTTTTTTAAAACAGCTAAAACTTGTTCCGGCAGCATTAGTCGCGGTTATAGTTGGTATTTTTTTAAATGAATTTTTTATAATAACTGGGAGCACTTTTTCTTTGAATAATGAGCATTTAGTTAATTTGCCTGTTCCAAATTCACTTCAAGAGTTCAAAGCAATTTTTGTTTCACCCAATTTTGCTGAAATTAGCAACAGTAAAGTTTGGATTGTAGGAATTACCATCGCTGTAGTTGCTTCTATAGAAACACTTTTATGTATTGAAGCTTCCGATAGAATTGATGCCCAAAAAAGATACACCGACACGAATGTTGAATTAAAAGCCCAAGGAATAGGCAACATAATTAGCGCATTACTTGGTGGACTTCCCATGACTTCTGTTGTGGTTAGAACTTCAGCAAACAATAATGCAGGGGCAAAATCTAAAATGTCGACAATTATTCATGGTTTACTGTTAACGGTAAGTGTTTTAGCAATTCCGTTACTTTTAAATAAAATCCCATTAGCTACTTTAGCAGCAATACTGTTGTTAATTGGATATAAATTGGCTAATCCTAAAATAATTCAACATTTTTGGAAAAAAGGCAAATATCAATTTATCCCTTTTATTGCCACATTTGTTGGGGTTATTTTTAGTGACTTATTGAAAGGGGTAGCTTTGGGAATAATCATTAGTATTATTTTTGTTTTGAAAGGCAATTTAAAGCGCGCTTACAATTTTAGAAAAGAAGAATATCACAATGGAGATATTATTCATATAGAACTAGCACAAGAGGTGTCTTTTTTGAATAAAGCCGCAATAAAAATAACTTTAAATGAAATTCCGGAGAATTCTAAAGTAGTTATAAATGCTTCTGATACGGTTTATATTGCACATGATGTTTTAGATTTGATAAAGGAATTTAAGAAAATAAAGTCAAAAGAACAGAATATTAAAGTAAAATTGATAGGGTTTAAAGATGCCTATGAACTAACTGATAATACTGATTTTAAAAAAGCTGTTACCTTTGAACCTAGGTATAATGTCTTAAAGCGGAAAATGGAAATAGTAGATAATAAATAATATAAAATTTTAAGAAATGAGTAGTGATTTTTATAAAAAAATAATAGAAAATAATAAGAAGTGGGTCGAAGATCAACTGGTTAATGACAAAGAGTATTTTAAGGATTTAGCTAAAGGGCAGCATCCCCCTTTACTTTGGATTGGCTGTTCAGACAGTAGAGTTCCAGCGAATGAAATTATTGGCGCTAAACCGGGTGAAGTATTTGTACATAGAAATATTGCAAATATGGTTGTTCATACAGATATGAATATGCTTAGTGTATTAGATTATGCAGTTAACGTGCTTAAAGTGAGTCACGTGATTGTGTGCGGTCATTATGGCTGTGGAGGTGTTAAAGCAGCTATGGGAAATCAATCTATTGGACTAATTGACAACTGGATTCGTCACATAAAAGATGTTTACAGATTGCATGAAGAATATCTAAATTCAATAAAAGATGATGATGATCGGTTTAATAAATTTGTTGAGATAAATGTACAAGAACAGGTTTTCGATTTAGCTAAAACTTCTATTGTTCAAAACGCATGGCGAAACGGACAAAATCTAACATTACATGGCTGGGCCTATGGGTTGAATTCAGGTTATGTAACCGATTTGGACGTGAATATGAGTTCTAATAATGAGTTAGATGAGGTTTATCGCCTAAAATTTTCTGTTTAATCACATATAATTATTGATAAATAGATTGGCATACCCAAAGTAATATTAAAAGGAAATGTTATGGCAAATGCCATTAGTAAAACATTCCCGCATTTGCTTTGGGTATTACAATCTTCTTTAAACTTGGTATTGCAATATAAGAGGCGCTAGCTGCTAATATTGCGAGCATGAATCTGTTTCAAAACTATTTCACGTGCAAAGGCTACTCTTCATTTTAAAACATCGTGGAGTCAAATTTAGCTGAAGGGTAAAAGGTTAAGACCTGTTGCTACTGCTTTTCTAAAATATATTAAAGATGAAAAAGAGTATATTGTTGAGATTTTTTTTGTGGATAAAAAATTATTGATCTTCTTTATTTTCATTGAAGGCTGAGGGTAATAATTGAGGTATGAATTTTATCAAAATTGGCAATAATAAACTGCCTCCTGGCAACAAAAAAATAGACAATGAAGGCACAGTCTTACATATGTCAAGTAATTGATTTTTTACCTTTTTTTTCTCATCTTGATTCAATTCTTTATGGGTAGATTTTGCTATTAATTGAACTAATTCTTTACTTTCTGAAAGTTCTTTAACCAAACGTTTTTTATTTCTACTTATCAACACAGCTACATTTTTAGTGGTGTGGTTGTAAAAAGTAGTCATCGAATTAGAGGTGTTCAAGTAGGGAATCTCATTTTTGTATTCGGTAATGTAATTACTTATAAAGCAATCACTTTCAATGATAAAATTTTCGGATATATCTAATTTTTGTGCCAGTTTTATAAGAAAATAATGCGCATCATTTTCAAGTTTTTCATCGCTCTTTAAACTAATGCTTGCTATATCAATTAGGTAGTATTTTTCTAAATTGTTTTTTAAATACCCCAAATCGATGTTCTCTACAGTTGTTGTATTATTTTTAGAAAATTTAGTATTTCTAAATGAAGACTCAAAAAGAGTGGTAATTAATTCATCATTTTCGGGTGTGCAAATTTTTGATTTAAGCGCTAAAGTCACAATCTCCATGACGCTTTGTTCAAGTTTATTAAAATATTCTTCAATTTGAACCCCTTTTTCTAAATATTTTTTGAATGCGAGTATGTCAATAAATAAGATGGCATTTGTAATAACATGTGAAAACTGTTTGCTAAAAAAATCGTCATTGGTTTGGACTCTTTCTTGAATTATTTTTTCAAGTTTACTTGATTTAGAATTGTTTGAAAGTAATTTTTCAAGGGGATTGTTAGATTTACTTGCGATAATATTATAAAAATCGATGACTTCAGATAAAAAATTATCAGGGCTAACATCTTGTTTGATTAAGCCATACATTCCAAACAGGGTATTAAGCAATCCAATTTTGGAAATTTCTTCGGGTAGTTTATTGTTTAATGATATTGAAACAGGAACATTAAAACTGATAATATGGCCAAAAATAAAACCTGTGGCACGCGTTTTAGTATAAAAGTCAAGCTCATCTGAAGCTAAATTTACTTTTGTTATTTTTTGCTCGGCAAAAAATTTGTCTATCCAGCCAAATGAAGAAGGGTCCATAATTTATTTTATAATTGCGGAACATGCTACTCTAGCACCAGCATTACCTGTAGGTTGAGTAGTGAAGTCATCCAGATTTTCATGTACAATTAACCCTTTTCCAACAATGTTTTTTGTGTTATCGTCGCAACTAATGCACCATTCGTCAGTTTTAAAATGTATTTGACCTTCTCCTTTTGAATTAGCTGTAAAATTTCCTATGTCTCCTTTGTGATGTTCTGATGCTGTCCATTTATCATGTTTTTTGAAGGTTGGGTTCCAATGACCGCCTGCAGATGAAGCATCTGTTGCAGAGCAGTCTGCTTTTTCATGAATATGAATTGCATGGATGCCTGGTTTTAAATTTTTCAATTTGGCTTCCATATAAACTACGCCTTTTTTTTCAGTAAAAATTGCAGTTCCAATGACTTGACTTCCGCTTTTGGATTCTAAATTAAGACTTACTTTTTTTGTTTCATGGCTACCAGTAGAGGTTTTACAACTAAAAATAAATAAAACAAATGCGATAATTCCAAAAAATATTTTTTTCATGTTTGGTGTTTAAAAAGGTAAAGGTAAGTAATCTGTAAAAAAAACGTAATAGTTTTATTTTGACTTTTCACCTATAAAATAATCGTTTTGTGATTTAAATAATACATTAAATGTAGTCAAACTTCCATAAATCCTTGTTATGTATTGCTGTAATTCAACTTTTTCTATTTCTTCCAATTGGCTTGCATTTATTTTTTGTTCCATAACTCGAAGTCGATCTCTGAGCATTATAATTTTATGAAAAAAAACATCAATTGGTACATCTTTGTGAGCCAAGCCAGGTTGTCCTGGTTCTAGTTTAATGTTTCCTCCTTTCCATTTATCACCTATTGCGATGGGTTCACCTAATCCATTCCATTTCTTTAATATGGAAAGTAAGCTCTGTTCTACATCATGAAGACTTATCGTGTCAACTTCATTTTCTGCTGCTTCTATAACTTCAAAATCGCAATCTAATGCTATTGTTTCTAATCCGTTTTCAATAAATGTAACCCAATATTCTTTTGATGATACGTTGGTTATTACTCCTTTTCCATATTCTGCGTGGGCTATTCTTGAGCCAATTCCTAATAGTTTCATGCGCTGTTAATTTTGACCACTAATGTAGTAATTTGTTTTAAACTGTAAAATCACAATAGTTGAATTACAAACTTTTAAGATTAGTAACTCTATTCTAATTTTAAAGATTCTATTTAATTAAATTAAGAACAAATCAATTAGTAATCATTGTGTTTATTCTATCTGAATTCGTATTTTTGAGGCTTATTTTTTACTATGAAAATAATAATATCACCCGCTAAGTCATTAAACTTTGAGAAGGCAATGCCTATTTCTACATTTACTACTCCGAGATTTTTAAATGAGTCAATTACCATCCAGAAAACACTAAAAAAAGTTAATCCAAAGGGATT
This sequence comes from Flavobacterium psychrophilum, assembly GCA_945907225.1. Classification (GTDB taxonomy): domain Bacteria; phylum Bacteroidota; class Bacteroidia; order Flavobacteriales; family Flavobacteriaceae; genus Flavobacterium; species Flavobacterium psychrophilum_Q. The sequence continues at coordinate 13,459 of CAMDSN010000005.1, forward strand.
GTCTAAATTAATGGATATTTCAGACAAATTAGCGGATCTTAATTGGCAACGCAACCAGGAATGGCAAACGCCTTTTTCATTAGATAATGCTCGACAATCCGTTTTTGCCTTTGATGGCGAAGTATATGCTGGGCTAGATTCTTACAGTTTGACTTCTGATAAGATAATGCTTCTTCAAGATAAATTGCTTATACTTTCAGGACTTTATGGTTTGTTAAGACCCTTAGATTTAATTCAGCCTTACAGATTAGAAATGGGTACTTCTATCGCTATTGGGAAACATAAAAATCTGTATGAATTTTGGAAATCTCAATTAACAAATGAATTAAACGATGAGTTGGCTGAGGGGCAACTATTAATTAATTTAGCGAGTACTGAATATTCCTCAGTAATAAACTTCAAGAATTTAAAAGCTACTGTAATCACCCCTGAGTTTAAAGATTATAAAGAAGGTAAATTAAAAACGATTAGTTTTTTTGCCAAAAAGGCGAGGGGCTTAATGGTTCGATTTATTATTGATGCTAATGTGAAACAAGTAGAAGATTTGAAAAGGTTTGACTACGAGAATTATAAATTTGATGCTAATTTGAGTCAAGGAAATAAATTAGTTTTTACAAGATAGTATCATCTTTTTATAAGTTACAAGGAGTATTTAATTAATAGCTATTGTTCTCATTTGGCTTATAGTTAAAAACTTAAATCCTGTAAAATATAGTTTTTTTAGCCATAGATAAATTCTATACTATAAGCACAAAAAACTTAAAATCAATATATTATAACAAACTATATAAAGTAAATTATAGTTTTATTTTTTTAGTGTCGTTTGTGTTTTCTTTGCCGGTGTTCAACAAATAAATCAAGTTAAAGGCAGCTTGTTTTGTGTCCGTTTTCAATTATTTATCAAAACTCTTTATTTAAATAATTTGTCTAAAATCAAAGAACGAATCATTATTGATTAATCCAGTTTTCTATAATTTTTTTTCCAAAAGGTGTCAAGATGCTTTCTGGATGAAATTGGACACCTCTAACATCTAGTTCGCGATGTCTGAGAGCCATTATTTGATCATTATCATCGATAGCTGTGATTTCTAAGGTTGATGGAAAGTTGTCATTGGAAACAATCCAAGAATGATATCTACCCACATCAAATGAGTTTGGGAGGCCCTTAAAAATGTAGTCCTTAGCTTCTGTTTGTCTAATATGCGTCGTAACCCCATGTTGCACTTTTTCTAAATTAACTAAACTTCCTCCAAAAAACTCTCCAATAGCCTGCTGTCCTAGGCATATGCCAAGTATGCTTTTTGTTTTTGAATATCTTAAAATAATAAGCTTTAGCTGTCCTGCTTCATCAGGAATTCCCGGTCCTGGTGATAATAGAATTTTGTCAAAAATTTCTAAATCTTCCAATTCGAATGCGTCATTTCTAAATACAGTCACTGTTGCGTTTAATTGCTCTAGATAATGCAATAAGTTATATGTAAAGCTGTCATAATTGTCTATCAGGGCGATCTTCTTCATTGGGATTTATATTTTAAAAATAATTAATTATTTAATTTTAATACTATGATTTTAAATAATATACAGTATTTCAATTAAATTTTTAATTTATTAACTATAAGTGTCTTTAATTAAAATTTAACTTTGGATTTTATTCAGATTCAAATATAAATAAACAACCTCGAAAATTTACATTTCGAGGTTGTTGTAAATTGTTAAAGAAATTTAAATTAAAATGACAGCGAAATATTTAATTCAAATTCATCATTAATGGCTTTATCTCCTAGGTCTTGAAAGAAACTCTTTGAGCCATATTTAATGTTATATTTTGATCTGTCAACCATTAATTTTGCTTCTGCAATATTACCGTTTACGTTTAATTCAAATGTCACGGGCTTAGTTATACCCTTGATTGATAAATCTGCAGTAACATTGTAATTGCCGCTACCTTTGTTAGCAATTTTAGTGAATTTTAATGTTGCTGTTTTAAATTTTTCCGTTCCAAAAAAATCTTCAGCCTTAAGGTGTCCCTCCAAATTTCCTTTTGATTCACCGGTTAAATCTGTGACGATTAATGAGTTCATGTTTACGACAAAATTACCTCCAGCTACCTCTTTACCTTTAAAAATTAATGTACCTTCTTGAAATTTAATAGTTCCACTGTGCTCGCTTCCAGTAATTTTGGTGCCAACCCATTTAATAGTGCTTTTTTCAATATTGACTTTCTTGTTTTGTCCAGAAACAGTTGTTCCGAGAACTACTAATGCTATAAGCGTAATTGTTTTTAATTTTTTCATTTTTTTTTAATTTTAAGTTATTGATTATTTGTGTTTCTAAATTTTTCTAATAATGTATTGAATTGTTCTAGTTCTTCATTTGTTAAATTTTGTGCAAAATAGCGTTCGTATTCATTTACGGTTAGATCTAATTTGCTAAGTAAATCCATTCCTTTTTGAGTAATAAGCACTTCAATTTTTCTTCTATTTTCTGGGCACACATTTCTAGTTACAAAATCTTTCAAAAGCAATTTATCAATCAATCTTGTAGTGTTGCTATTTTTAGAAAGCATTCGTTCTTGAATGACTGTCATGTTTACGGGCCGCCCTTTCTGTCCACGTAAAATCCTCAATACATTGAATTGTTCGCGGGATATTTCAAAAGGCTTTAATATTTCATGAAATTTGTCACTTATGATATTTTGAGTATATGTAAAATTCAATATCACTTTTTTGATAATGTCTAATTCTGATGTGGCTTTTATTACTTCCTCAATTTTCATATTTGTGAGTACAAAATTTGTAGGTACAAATATATAATTTTTTATTTAATACTTGTTTTATCTTTTTTTTTATTTTAGAATGGATTGTCAAAAAAAGTATATTTGTATTTATTGAAAAAAAATTAAAATGAATTTAACACAAACTGAGTGGGCTAGTAAGTTAGAAAACGATTCAAATGCTATAATTATGGATGTCCGTACTGATGATGAATGTAGTGAAGGAATGATTCCAAATGCAATTAAAAATGATATTTATAATCCACAATCTTTTTTGTATAGTTTAGAGCAATTGGACAAAACAAAAAATTATTATGTTTATTGTAAGTCGGGCGGAAGAAGTTCACAAGCATGTGGGATTATGAATCAAATGGGATTTGAGACTACTTACAATTTAGAAGGAGGTTTTATGAATTGGAAAGGTGATGTTGCCTTTCGCACCGATGATTAGTTTTCTAAACAATTTAAGTAATCAATAAAGTAATTTTCTGGCTGATAGGTTTTTTTATTAATTTCTGCTGTAAATTCAGTTTTAAAAGGATAATCAATGTTTTCGCCAGAATAACTAATTCTCATGAAAGTAACAGGTGAAGATTTTAGTTCTTCATAGTTGCTTTTTGAAAAAAGAAATGATCCCACTAAGATTCTTGTGTTTTGATTATTTTCATTTCTTATTAAGGTTCCACATGTTTCATTTCCGGAAAAAAACAATGTAATTATTTTACCGTTATTTAGTTGAAGAAAAATTTTAGAATTAGTGTCAAAACAATTCGCTTTTATAAATTCTTCACTACTTTTTATCTGTTGTAGTTCTAGTCCGATTATACCGTTTTCTTTGAATAGTGCAAAAAATAAATTAGTAGCATTTCCAGCAAATTTCCTCTCAAATATAATTGATTGTCTTGTAATTTTGTATGTACCTAGACTATCAGACACGTTTGTTTCTATTTCACACGGCTTCTGTGAATATCCTATTAAAGGAAGAAAAAGAAGTGCGATTAAAATCAATTTATTCATAGCCTATTTTATTTTTTTACAAAGTAAAACTATTTTATTTGAATTCAAGTCGGTGGTAAAAAAACAAAAGGTAGTACCTCCATCTTTTACATTCCATTTTCTTCTAATAGCATCTACATTTTCAGGAAAATTTCGAGTCGTAATGTTTGCTTTAGTATTTTCTAAATATAATTTTATGTTTTTTTTATTGTATTCAATGTTGTTTTCTATTTCAAATATTCTTCCTGGAAACTCAATTTGTTCTTCAGAAGTGTAAAGATGGGAATGTTGGTGTAATTTATAAATTTTATATGCTCTTGCTATTTCGTCAAAACCACCCGATTTCATGATTGCCGCATTGGGTTCATAAATATATTTTTTGGGCAGTGAATACTCCGAAGATGCTGTTTTTTTATACTCAAAGGAAAATCGGTCCTCAGACCCCTTAGAAATATTACATGTTGTAATTTCGATCTGGCTTGAATGGGCTTTGTCTAAAATCCAGATCAGTTCTTTTACTTCATTTTCTAGTGCGATTATATGAATCGATTTTACATTTTTTAGCTCAGAAATCCCTGCCGATAGATCGATAAGCGGAGATGATTTTACTATTAGAATATTTGTATATTCAAAATAGAAGTCCAATAATTCGGTTAGATCAGGAAGACAATCTTTATATTTGAATACTTTTCCCTTTGCATCATTCCTTCTTGATGGGTCAATGTAAATACAATCGAATCTCTGATTTAAATTTTTCAAAATTGTGGAACTGTCTCCCGAAATGCAACGTATGTTATTGGTGCCAAGTAGTTTAAAATTATGAGATGCAATATTTGATAATTCAGTATTTATTTCACAATGTATAACCGATTTGTATTTTTTTGAAAAATAATAATCATCAACTCCAAAACCACCTGTTAAGTCAATTATGGAATCACCTTTAATTAGACCGGATTTGTATAAAGCAGTTTTTTCTGAAGAGGTTTGCTCAATTGATGTCTTGTTTGGATAATAAATTTTACTAGTGTTAAACCAACTTGGTAGTTTGGTTTTGCACTTTTGTTTGGATGAGATTTGATTTAGGATTTGAGACAACTCAATGTCCTGAAATTTGTTTTTTTGAAACGCTAATTCGGAAACATCAGAATTTAAATTTGAATTGATAAATTCTTGGACTTCTTCCGACAACAGGATATTTTTCACATCTAGTTGATTTAATTATTGAAAATATAATTCAAAATATTTGCGCCCATTTTCAATGCTTTTTCACGAACTTCTCTGGGGTTGTTATGTACTTCGGTATCTTCCCAACCATCTCCCAAATCACATTCAAAAGTGTATAAGAGCACCAAACGGTTTTCTATAAAAATACCAAACGCTTGAGGTCGTTTTCCGTCATGTTCATGGATTTTGGGCAAGCCATTTGAAAAAAGAAAAGGTTTCTGAAAAATAGCATGATTCGCCGGAATCTCAATTAATTTTTGATTGGGGAAAATACGTTTGATTTCTCTTTGGATATATTGATCCATGCCATAATTGTCATCTGCATGCAAAAACCCGCCAGAGAGTAAATAGTCTCGCAAATTAACAATTTCACTGTCGCTAAAAACTACGTTTCCATGTCCGGTCATATGAATGAAAGGATATGAAAATATTTCAGAACTTCCTGGTTCAACATTTGCTGGCTTTAAATTGATAGTTGTATTTATCGTTTGATTCGTATATTTTATTAAATTCGGTAATGCAGTTGGGTTTGCATACCAATCGCCTCCGCCATTGTATTTTAGTAGTCCAATCTCTTGCGAAAAGCAAATATTTGTCAGTAAAAATACTATAATTATTTTTTTCATTTGTTAGATTTCATTCTTAAATACTACACTGTGACATGCAACTATAGCCGCAGTTTCGGTTCTTAATCGTGTTGTTCCCAAAGATACAGGAATATAATTGGCGGCAATGGCTTGTTGAATTTCTTTCGAAGAAAAGTCGCCTTCTGGTCCAATAAGTATCGTAACGCTCTTACTTGTTTTGAGTTCCGCTTTTAAAGTTTTTTTAGTTGTTTTTTCGCAATGGGCTATAAATAATTGATCGGCTCTATTGGTTTGAATAAACTCTTTAAAACTAATTGGCTTGTTTAGAATTGGTAAATAAAAATGTAGTGATTGTTTCATTGCGCTTTCTAAAATTTTATAAAATCTATCCGTATTTATGATTTTTCTTTCAGAATGATCGCAGCGTATTGGTGTGATTTCCTGAATGCCAATTTCAGTTGCTTTCTCCAAAAACCATTCAAAACGTTCATTCATTTTTGTAGGGGCAACTGCAAGATGTAGGTGAAATTTTTTACGATCTTGTTTTTCGTATGAAATAATCATTACAGCACATTTTGTGTCTGAAACTACTTTAATCTCAGTTTTAAAAATAAAACCTAATCCATTTGTAACGTGGAGTATATCACCTTCTTTTTTACGTAAAACTTTAATAATATGTTTACTCTCTTCTTTGTTAAAATCGAAGGTAGTTAACGTTTCATTTATAGATGGGTTGTAAAATAATTGCATAATATTTAAAATTCAATTCGTGCTTTGGCTGTAATATGGACATCAGAAAACTTATCATGTAAATATTTTTGGTACCCAACAATTCCTATCATAGCTGCATTGTCAGTGGTGTATTCAAATTTGGGCACAAATGTTTTCCAACCATATTTTTTTTCAGCAGCTTTTAGGGTGACTCTAATTCCACTATTTGCAGAAACGCCACCTCCAATAGCAATTTGATTTATCCCTGTCTCATTTACAGCTAATTTTAGTTTATCCATTAAAATTTCTATAATTACATTTTGAACAGATGCGCAAATATCTGATTTATTTTCTTCAATGAAATTCGGGTTTTCCTTTGTTTTCTTTTGGATAAAATAGAGAATTTGTGTTTTTAAACCCGAGAAACTAAAGTCGAGATTTGGTATTTTGGGCTTTGTAAAAGTAAATTTATTTGGATTTCCCTCTTTCGCATATTTATCAATTAATGGTCCCCCCGGATATGGAAATCCTAATATCTTAGCTGTTTTATCAAAGGCTTCTCCCACCGCATCATCGGTTGTTTCTCCAATTATTTTCATATCGAAAAAGTCATTCACTTTAACAATTTGGGTGTGCCCTCCGGAAATAGTTAGCGCTAAAAAAGGGAAATTTGGTTTTTCATATCCGACTTCATCTATAAAATGTGCTAAAATGTGAGCATGCATGTGATTAACTGCGATTAATGGAATATTTAAAGCATAGGCAAGCGATTTTGCGAATGAGGCACCTACAAGAAGCGATCCCATTAATCCGGGGCCTTGAGTAAAAGCAATGGCAGAAAGTTGCTTTTTTGTCACAGCTGCTTTTTTTAATGCGATATCAATTACTGGCACTATATTTTGTTGATGAGCTCTTGATGCAAGTTCAGGTACAACACCACCATAATCTTCGTGAATGCTTTGTCTAGCAACAATATTTGATAGTACTGTGTCATTCTTTAATACAGCCGCGGCTGTATCATCACATGAACTTTCTATTGCGAGTATAAAAACTTCCTCTGTATGCATAAAAGGCGCAATTTTTGATTTATATTTGACAATCCATTTTAAAAATTAAAAGTAAAGATTTTTACAAAGGTAATTTTCTTTCCCAAGTCAAAATAATAATTGGAAAAAATTAAAACAAATAGCGGTTTTAAAAAAATTCGAAAAATTATTTTTCGAACAATTATTAGTCTAATTTTACTTCTCCTTTTAGTTTGTATTTCTCTTTCACAGCCTTTTGTCCAGACCAGAATAGCAAATTATTTTACAGAAAGAATAAACAAGGATTTTGGAACAAAAATTAATATTGAGCAAGTTGCTTTTACTGTTTTTGGCGGAGTGAAATTAAAAAAGGTTTTGATCTTAGATCACCATAAAGA
>CAMDSN010000006.1 GCA_945907225.1 Flavobacterium psychrophilum
AAAACAAAAACGTTACAATTATCAGAATTACAACTTCCTGAAAACCCCTTGATTTTAGTTATGGAAGGACTTGAAAAACCAGGAAATATTGGAGCTGTTTTAAGGACTTGTGATGCAGCAAATGTAGATGCGGTCATAATTGCAAATCCAAAAACCGATTTATATAACCCAAACATAGTTCGTTCAAGTGTTGGATGTCTGTTTACAAATCAAATAGCAATAGGAACCACTGAGGAAGTTATTGTCTTTTTGACACAAAATAAGATTAATTTTTACAGTGCAACATTGCAAAATGCAAATGCATACCATACCCAAAATTACACAACATCTACTGCACTGGTAGTGGGTACAGAGGCAATAGGATTGTCTCAAGTATGGCGCGAAAAAGCCACTCAGAATATAATTATTCCAATGCAAGGTGAAATTGACAGCATGAATGTTTCTGTTGCTGCTGCGATTCTATTATTTGAAGCAAAAAGACAACGTGGATTTTAATTTTTGCTACCAACTTTTAACAAAAATCAATTTGCACATATCAATTGTATTACCTATTTTTAGCTGATTGATAAAAAGCTATGATTGAAATCGATTTAGAAGAAGAAAAGAAAGCTATTGCCAGAGAATATAAGGAATTGCTCCGCATTAGTTATCAAACACTAACTGATTCTGATAAAAAACTTATTCGAAAAGCATTTGACGTTTCTGTTGAAGCACACAAAGATCAACGAAGAAAATCGGGAGAAGCCTATATCTTCCATCCAATTGGAGTAGCTAAGATAGTAGCCTCCGAAATTGGTTTGGGCGCCACTAGTATTGCGGCAGCATTAATGCATGACGTGGTTGAAGACACCGATGTAACGTTGGAAGACATCAAAAAGAAGTTCAACCCAAAAGTGGCCCAGTTAGTTGAAGGATTAACTAAAATTTCTCAGGTAAAAAAAGAAATGAATATTTCAATGCAGGCGGAAAATTTCCGAAAAATGCTATTGACATTAAATGATGATGTTCGCGTTATTCTTATAAAATTAGCTGACAGATTACACAATATGCAAACAATGGACGCAATGCCTGAATACAAACAGGTGAAAATAGCGTCAGAAACTTTATATATATATGCCCCACTAGCCCACCGCTTAGGGCTTTATAACATTAAAACAAAATTAGAAGATTTAGGATTAAAATACACTGAGCCTGATGTGTTCAAAGATATTGTTGGAAAAATTAAAGAAACAAAAGAAGAACAAGATGAATATATCAAAATCATCTCAGATATTTTAAAAAAAACATTAGAAGAAGAGGGCGTATCCTATACAATTAAAGGAAGACCAAAATCTATCTATTCGATAAGAAGAAAAATGGCAACCCAAAACGTAACTTTTGATGAAGTATACGACAAATTTGCACTTCGAATAATTTATGAATCAAATCTTCATGATGAAAAATTCTTAGCTTGGAAAATATATTCTATAGTTACAGATCATTACAGGCCTAGTCCGAGTCGACTTCGCGATTGGATTTCGTCACCAAAATCAACAGGATATGAAGCGCTTCACATAACTGTAATGGGGCCAAAAGGACGATGGGTTGAAATTCAGGTACGAAGCGAACGAATGGATGAAATAGCTGAGAAAGGATATGCGGCACATTACAAATATAAACAAGGGGCAACGGAAGAAAGCGGACTAGATACCTGGCTTAACTTATTGAAAGAAGCGCTAGAAAACTCAGAAACAAATGCGGTTGACTTTGTTGAAGATTTCAAAATGAATTTGTATGCTAAAGAGATCTTTGTTTTTACTCCCAAAGGTGAAATAAAATCTCTACCTAAAGGAGCAACTTCCTTGGATTTTGCTTTCAGTATTCATACAGAAATCGGAATAAAAACAAGAGGGACAAGGGTAAATGGAAAATTAGTGCCTCTAAATCACGAATTAAAAAGTGGAGATCAAATTGAAATAATTACCTCAATTCACCAAAAACCTACACTAAACTGGTTGGATTATGTAACCACATCAAGAGCAAAAAATAAAATCAGAAACGTTTTAAACGATAATATTAAGAAAATTGCCGAAGACGGTAAAGAACTTTTAACGCGTAAACTGAAACATTTAAAAATAACTATAAATGATAAAGTGACTAACGAATTATTAAGCTTCTTTAAATTAAAAACAAGTTTAGATTTATTTTATAGGGCTGGAATTGGTTCAATAGAAAACCAACAATTAAAAGATTTTGCAGCTCAAAAAAATAACGCTTTGATGAATTTTTTTAAAAATAAAATCAAGCGTTCCCCTAATGGTAATCTAGAAGAAATTAATCAGCCCACACTCAACAGTAACTTTGACATGTTGGTATTCGGAATTGAACAAGATAAATTAGATTATAAAATTGCTGCATGTTGTAATCCGATTCCTGGCGATGAAGTTTTTGGATTTATAACTATAAACGAAGGAATTAAAGTTCATAAAAAAGATTGTCCGAATGCAATTACGCTACAATCTAATTATGCTTACCGAATTATGTTGGCTAAATGGATAGATTCTACGCAACAAGAGTTTAAAGCAATTTTAAAAATTACGGGAATGGACAGTATGGGTTTAACGAATGAAATTACCACAGTAATATCTAGCAATATGCATGTTAATATTCAAAATATCTCATTAAGTGTTGAAGCCGGAATTTTTAAAGGACAAGTAGCTGTAATTGTTCAAAACAATGTTATACTAAAAAAACTAATTGATAAAATTAAAAAAATAGATGGAATTGAAAAAGTTATCCGAGTTTACAACAACTAACAGCTTCAAATTTCTCTTATAATAAAAGTTTTAAAACTTTATATTTTAAACCTAAAACAAAAAAATTACCTTTGGCACATGACACTAATTGCAGCTGATAATTCGAAAAATCAAGAAATTGTAAAAAATGTTTTTAGAGTTTATCTAGAAAACAAAGGGCACAGGAAAACTCCTGAAAGGTATGCTATTCTTAATGAGATATATGATAACGAAGAGCATTTTGACATTGAGGACTTATATGCCTTGATGAAAAATAAAAATTACAGAGTATCACGTGCAACTTTATACAATACAATTGAATTGCTTCTAGATTCTGGATTAGTTCGAAAACATCAATTTGGCCAAAATCAGGCACATTATGAAAAATCTTATTTCGACAAACAACACGATCATATAATAATGACGGACACAGGAGAAGTGATTGAGTTTTGTGATCCTAGAATTCAAACTATAAAACAAACCATTGAAGAAATGTTTGGGATTGATATACACAACCACTCCTTATATTTTTATGCAAACAAAAAAAAATAACATCAATAACATGAGTTCGATTGATTATTTCAAAAAAACATTTATGGGCACGTTTGTTTTCGTACTAGTTTTTAAAACAGTATTACAACTTTTTGAGGGATTTATAGGATTTACGATAGAATTTGCATTTAAAACTTTTTTTACTGCGCTAATAACCGCTTCAACTTTGGGGCTGTTGAACTACATTTTTAAGGTAGATTTCAAACAAAAAAACAACAAACAATACAACCAATAAAAACAACAAACAATGACCGTAGATTTACTACTCGGATTACAATGGGGCGATGAAGGAAAAGGAAAAATCGTTGACGTACTTACCTCTAAATATGATATTATTGCTCGCTTTCAAGGCGGACCAAATGCAGGACACACACTTGAATTTGATGGAATAAAACACGTGCTTAGAACAATTCCATCAGGTATTTTTCATGCAAATAATATTAATATCATTGGAAATGGAGTCGTGATTGATCCAGTTGTTTTTAAGAGTGAGATTGATGGATTAGCAAAATTTAATCTCGATATAAAATCAAAACTTATTATATCCAGAAAAGCGCATCTAATTTTACCTACTCACCGTCTTCTTGATGCTGCTTCAGAAACCGCAAAAGGAAAAGCAAAGATTGGATCTACTTTAAAAGGGATTGGTCCAGCCTATATGGATAAAACCGGTAGAAACGGATTGCGAGTGGGTGATATCGAATTGAGCGATTTTAAAGAACGTTACCGCGCTTTATCTGACAAACACGAAGCAATGATTGCTTTTTATGGTGTTGAATTACAATATAATCTACACGAACTTGAAAAAGAATTTTTTGATGCTATAGAAGATTTAAAAAAGTTAAATTTCATTGATAGTGAAGCGTATTTAGCTACTGCCCAAAAAAATGGAAAATCAATCCTATGTGAAGGCGCTCAAGGCTCTTTGTTGGATGTAGATTTTGGCACCTATCCTTTTGTTACTTCCTCTAATACTACTGCAGCGGGTGCATGTACCGGATTGGGTATAGCACCAAATAAAATCAAAGAAGTATTTGGAATTTTTAAGGCTTATACAACAAGAGTTGGATCAGGTCCTTTCCCAACAGAAGATTTTGATGAAGCAGGAGACATAATGGCGAAAGTTGGAAATGAATTTGGATCGGTAACCGGAAGAAAACGAAGATGTGGATGGTTGGATTTAGTGGCTTTAAAATATGCTATTCAAATAAATGGCGTAACACAACTCATAATGATGAAAGGCGATGTATTATCGGGATTTGATACCCTAAAAGTAGCAACAGCTTATAATTATAAAGGGAGCGTGATTCAACATTTACCCTATAATATTGAAGAGCATAACGTAACCCCTATTTACACAGATTTTAAAGGATGGAAACAAGATTTAACAGACTTAACAACCTATGACAGTTTACCCAAAGAACTCAAAGAATATATCGAATTTATAGAGAAAGAAGTTGAAGTTCCCATTAAAATTGTATCGGTCGGCCCAGATAGAAAACAGACCATATTGAGATAGGCTACAGAAATATTAACTAAAGACAAGTAATTGCATTAAAGTTACATATTGAAAGAAATTGTTGAGCTTAAAGAACTCTAAAAAATTAAAAAATTATTTTTTTACTTCAATTTTATCAATCCTTAATTCAAAATTTTCTTTTTGTTTGTTTCCGATTAAAAATGCAATCTCCGATAAAATTGTACCATCGTAATTGGGAAGATCTAGAGTTCTACCTCTAAATGAAGCATATAAATCAGAAATAGGAATTTCAATTGTTTGCCAATCGGTAGTCGTTTGAAATTCATAGATATATGAATGAGGATCATTCAACTTAGACTTAACCCTAAACTGATATTTTTTGCCGTCCCCTTTTAGCCGAATACTAAAAAAAGAATAATCTTTTATGCTTATTGGAGTAAAGAAGTGGCGCACCGAACAAAACCCACCATTGTTTTCTAAAGTAACATTACCTCTGAAAATTCCGTCACCCGAATTAGCTACAAAAAAAGTGCTTAATGAAAGCCCACCCATTACTCCGTCGTCTACAATTTTCCAATTAGAAATATCACATTTCTCTTTAAAATCAAATAATAACAATGAATTCATACCTAAAGGAATTACGAAAAGAAAAAAAACTAATTTCATATTATATTTTTAAAATAAAACTTTCACTTGGTAGTAACTTTAACTTTATTGATCCGATACCTTTAGAAACCTGCAATTGAAAGGTTCTATCATAAAGTTGGTCTTTAACAGTATAAAAACCATCTTTTAAACCCCAAAATTTTATCACATCTGAAGGCAAAAGCAAGTCGAAATTACTTGTTTTTACAGCAGAGAAATTTACTGAAATAATGAGCTTCTCACTTACAGAATAGCGGACAAAAGAATATATCCCCGAATCATATCCTTTGGTTTCATTGCGATTGATTGTTTGAATCTCTTTAAATTTTCCATTCAAAGCCACACTTTTTAAAGTAAAATTCAACAAACGCTTATAAAAATCTCTTACAGTTTTTTCCTCATCAGACAACTGTCCTCCATCAAACTTACCCTCATTCATCCACCTTTGATGATGAGGCACGCCAACATAATCAAAAATTGATGTCCTTGAGCGAGTACCAAAACCAGCATTCTCCTCAGCATCTTCCCCAACTTCTTGTCCAAAATAAATCATAGTTGGCGCTGAACTAATGGTAGCAGAAACTACCATCAAAGGCATTCCCTTTTGAGGTGATCCGGCAAATTCTGGACTTGCCAATCGTTGTTCATCGTGATTGTCTAAAAAATGAAGCATGTGGTGTTCAATGTCAGATAAACCTTCTTGAATTTTAGACAAAGCATCAGGTAATACATCTCCTTTAACAACAGCTTTTAAATGATCATACGTTTCAACTTTGTCATAGAGATAATCCATTTTACCCAATTTTATATAATTTCTATATTCATTCGGATTATAAACCTCTGCTAGTAAAAAAGCGTTTGGATTTTTCATTTTGATAGCAGCATTCATATAGCTCCAAAACTCATAAGGAACCATCTCGGCCATATCATACCGAAATCCATCCACCCCTTTTGAAATCCAAAACAAGGCTATTTCACGAAACTTTATCCAAGAACTAGGAACGTCCTTGTTTACCCAAAACTCATAATGCAACTTATAATTTTTTGCATCAAAGCCTGCTGGTAATAACGGAAAATCTTTAGTCCCATCGGGTTTAATACCATAATTAACCTTTACCGTTTCATACCAATCATTACTATCGGGTTTAGCCTCACGTGAGCCATTCCCAGTCCATTTAGCAGGAAACTCAAAAAAATTTCCATCACTTGCTATATTTTGCTCTCCATTTAAAGGTTTATATGTTTTGGAAGTAGGCACTTCAAATGCCTTTTCTGGAATATAATAAAAATTATTATTCCGCGCATATTCAACTGTTGTATCATCATCCACACCGAAATCACGTACGCCTTTTGGATTATTCAGTCCTTTATAATTTCTAGCTATGTGATTTGGCACAATATCAATAATTAGCTCAAGTCCATTTTTATGAGTTCTGCTGATGAGCGCCTCAAATTCTTCCATTCGTTTAGAGGGATCTACAGCTAGATCTGGATTAACACTATAATAATCTTTAACTGCATAAGGTGAACCAGCTCGGCCCTTTACAACATCTGGATCATCGTTTGAAATGCCATACTTTGTATAATCTCTAATAACATCATGATGGGGGACACCCGTATACCAAACATGAGTCACACCTAACTTTTTAATTTCTTGAAGCGCTATGTTTGTAATGTCATTAAACTTACCTACTCCATTTTCTTCGATGGTTCCCCAAGGTTTATTAGTCGTGTTTTTATTTCCAAACAAACGGGTGAAAATCTGGTATACAACTTTTTTTTTGGAATTAGTAACAATATTATGTTTTGATTTTTTTGTCGAATTCCCTTGGGAAATTGCCGTATTCACGACACAAAAACAGATTGCAAAAGATAATAAATAGCGTAAATTAATCATAGTCACAAATATAAAAGAAAGCTTTGTTGATATTGCAACAAATATAAAAATATTAGTTATAAAATAGAGTGTGCGAGCTCCCATTTAGAATTGAATTTAAATGTTGCTAAATTTTAATATTATTTTATGGATGCGCTTACCTGTTCTTTTAAAATCTGCCATTTTATTTAATTAAAATTATTAAATATGAAAAAGTTTCAACAAACCAATTGGGTAAACATAAATTCTTCTTAATATCCATTATTATTGTGCCTATTTTCTTAAATTTGCTAACTTGAATCATAAATTCAAAACGCACAAACACTATCATAATTGAAAAAAATAGTTATTTACATCAGTTTAATTTTCATAACACTTACAAGTGGAATTGCACAAAATTCTTCAAAAATAATTGTAGAACATGCCGATTTTTTTGATGTAGACGAGACAAAATTCCCAGACGCAGCTTTATTACAAGGAAATGTTAGAGTAAACCATGAAGGTGTAGTATTTACGTGCAATAAAGCTTATTATTTTCAGAAAGAAAATTATATCAAAGCTTTTGGAGAAGTTCAGATGGTTCAGGGCGACACCCTTTATCTCAATAGCAAGTATGCCGAATATAATGGTGAAGTAAGACAAGCTTATGCAACGGGAAGTGTTGTTATGCGTTCTCCAGAATCTACATTGGTTACCGACACAATTAACTTTGATAGAAATACGCAAGAGGCCTTTTATAATACCTACGGCATCATAACAAATAAAGAAAATAAACTCAGGAGCAAATCTGGAAGATATTTTGTTACTCAAAAAAAATTCAAATTTCTTACGGCAGTTACCATTACAAATCCAAAATACACCATTAAATCAAACCACCTTGATTACTTCACAAACTCAGGACATTCCTACTTGTTTGGTCCCTCAACAATTGAGAGCAAAGAGAATTTTATCTATACAGAAAAGGGATTTTATGACACCAAAAAAAACGTAGCCTATTTTTTGCGAAAATCATATATAAAATACAAGGATCGTAAAATAGAGGCCGATAGTTTATTTTACAATAGAAATAAAGAATATGCCTCTGGAACAAATAATGTGAAAATTACTGACACAATTAACAAAGGAATAATTAAAGGACATTTTGCGGAAATATATAGGAACTTAAAGACCGAAAAAGATTCCATGATTATCACAAAAAGAGCTATTGCAATTTCACTGATTGAAAATGACTCAATGTACATTCACGGGAAGAAAATGCTAATAACAGGAAAAACTGGAGACCGAACAATTCGCGCTTTTAACAATGTTCGTTTTTATAAAAGTGATATGAGCGGGAAATGCGATTCCATAAACTCAAGTCAAACCAAGGCATTAACAAAATTAATAGGAAGGCCAATAATTTGGAATTTTGAAAATCAAATGACTGGAGATATTATGCATCTCATTGGAAACAATAAATCTGAAAAATTAGATTCTCTAAAAGTCCTCAACAATGCTTTTCTCATATCGAAAGATACTATAGGCAATGGCTATAATCAGGTAAAGGGACAAAACTTATATGGTAAATTTAAAGACAATAAACTGAGTGAAGTTGATATTATTAAGAATGCAGAAGTAATTTATTATCTGCGTAATGACAAACAAGAACTTATCGGGATCAATAAAAGTGTCGGCAGTAAAATAAATATGATCATGGATAAAAACACGATTGAAACTCTGACCGTATTTTCTAATCCCGATGGAGATGTTTACCCAGATAAAGATTTGCCCGAAAACGCGAGAAAACTCAGAGGTTTTGAATGGCGAGGTGATGAAAGAATAAAATCAAAAGAGGATGTTTTTCCCGAAGAAGAAAACGAGCTAGATGATAAGATTCAAGCCAATAAAAAAATCGAGATGGACAAAGAAAATGTGCCACTAGAACCAAGTAAAGAAACGTTAAACTATGATAAGAACAATCCGAAATCAAAAGATAAGTAACACTTTGAATTGGATGACCAGTCATGAAAAATAAATTCCTAAAATACCAAGCGCAAACTTCTCCATATCCATTAGGAATGGAAATTTCTCATGCAATCGGAACCTACATCTTTGACACAAACAATAAAAAATATTTAGATTTTGTGGCAGGTGTTTCGGCAACGAGTTTGGGGCATCAGCATCCAAAAGTTAACCAAGCTATTAAAGACCAGTTAGACAAATATTCTCATGTAATGGTTTATGGCGAATATGCACAGCAACCAGCAGTTGAATACTGCAAATTATTAGTGGCTAATTTACCCAAAAATTTAAACAAAGTTTACCTTGTCAATTCAGGAACTGAAGCTTGTGAAGGAGCATTAAAATTAGCCCGTAGAGTTACAGGAAGAAGCCAATTAATTTCTTGCCATAATGCGTATCATGGGAATACCATGGGTGCTATGAGTGTCATGGGATTTGAAGAACGAAAGCAAATCTTTCGGCCTTTAATTCCAGATGTAGATTTTATTACTTTCAATAATGAAGAGGACATAAATAAAATAACTTCTAAAACTGCCGGGATTATATTGGAGAGTATTCAGGGTGGTGCGGGTTTTATTGAACCTAAAAATGATTTTTTGACTAAGATTAAAAAACGCTGTGATGAAGTTGGCGCTCTACTAATTTTGGATGAAATTCAACCCGGATTTGGCAGAACAGGTAAATTATTTGGATTTGAAAACTATAACGTTGAGCCAGACGTCATAATTATTGGAAAAGGCATGGCAGGCGGCATGCCCGTAGGTGGCTTTGTAGCCAATGAAAAGCACATGGATTTGCTTGGTCACGATCCTAAGTTGGGTCACATCACTACATTTGGCGGACACCCTGTGATAGCCGCTGCTTGTCTAGCAACACTTAAAGAGATTTTGGAAAAAGAGTATGCAAAAAAAGCGTTAGCAAAAGAAAAAATATTTCGTGAACTTTTAGTCCACCCCCTAATTGAAGAGGTTCGCGGCAAAGGTCTTATGTTGGCTGCCATGACAAAAAACGCAGCAGTAACCAATGCAACTATATTTAAATGTCAAGATAAAGGATTGATATTATTTTGGCTTCTTTTTGAGGAATGTGCCATCAGAATTACCCCTCCACTAACCATATCAGAAGCCGAAATTAGAGAAGGATGCGGAATCATAATTGAAGCACTAAACGAAATTTTAGCGGAAAGCTAGCCTCTTTTATTGTTAATTAATTTGTTTACAACAAAAATTGTTTTTTATAAAAAAACATAGTGTTTGCCTTAATTTTATTGTGGCTAATTTTAACTTTAATTTATGTATTTAGACCACGACGCAGAAGATTATAACTTATCCCTGAAAAAATTTGAATCGATGTTGAAAACCAACAAAGTTCTATTTTTTGACTCAGAAGAATTCGAGGAAATTATCCTGCATTATCTTGACATAGGAAAAGCAACTTTGGCAAAGAAAGCCTTGAGATTAGGCTTAGAACAGCACCCAAAATCTACCGGTTTAAAACTTGTTCAGGTAGAAATGTTAGTATATGAAGACAAACTTGACCAAGCTGAAAAATTATTAAATGAACTGTATGCAATTGAGCCCACTAATGAAGAAATATTCATTCAAAAAGCTACAATTTATTCAAAACGTGATAACCATGAAAAAGCGGTTGAACTGCTAGAAACTGCTTTAAAATACACCGAAGATTTTGCAGATGTATATAACTTAATTGGCATGGAATATTTATTTATGGATAAACTTCAACTAGCCAAAGAAAACTTCATTAAATGTTTAGAAGTTGATTTTGAAGATCAATCAGCTCTATATAATGTTGTTTACTGCTTTGAATTTTTAGATCAAAATAAAGAAGCTATAGATTATCTTAAAACATACATAGATAAAAATCCATATAGTGAAATTGCATGGCATCAAGTGGGTAGGCTATACTATGGCCTAAAGGATTTCAAAAATGCTTTAAAAGCATTTGAATTCGCAACTTATATAGACGAAGAATTTGTTGGCGCATTCATGGAAAAAGCAAAAGCATTAGAACGCTTAAAAAAACATGAAGACGCTATTGAAAGTTATAAAAAGACAATCGAGTTAGATGATCCAACGTCTTATGCCTTATTACGGATTGGCAAATGTTATGAAAAACTTGGTAATAATATTCTAGCACTAAAATTTTACAACAAAACCGTACACGAAGATCCGCTTTTAGACAAAGGTTGGGTAGCCATAACAGACTTTTATGTTCGTCAAAAGAATTACCAAAAAGCACTTTTCTATATTAATAAAGCCATAGCTATAGATGATCAAAATCGATTGTATTGGAGGCGCTATGCCACCATTAACAAAGTAATGGATCAATTTAAAGAGGCTGAATTTGGATACAGAAAAGCAATTGAATTTGGTGATTACCAATTAGATACATGGCTATTTTGGGTAGATATGATGAAAATAATGGAAGAATATAATAATGCGATTTTAACACTAATTCAAGCTGCTGAATATTTCCCAGACGATCATAAAATAGAATATAGAATGGCTGGTTTTCATTTTCTATTAAATGAAATTGAAAAAGGAACTTTCCATTTAAGTAATGGTTTGCGATTAAATTTTAAAAATAATACCATTATTAAAGATTTGTTCCCAACCATTTGGGAGAAAAAAAAGGTACAAGATTGTATTACAAAACACAAAAAACCAAACTAAATGTCGCAAAGGCAATTTGGCCTAATCGGTAAAAATATTGACTATTCATTTTCGAAGAAATACTTTACAAAAAAATTTGATCTCGAGAATCTAACCGATTGTATCTATGAAAATTTTGATATTAATTCAATTGAAGAATTTCCCCAAATAATTGCTTCTAATCCCAACCTTAAAGGATTGAATGTAACTATTCCCTATAAAAAAAACATACTAAAACAGCTCGATAAGATATCTAAAAATGCTAATAAGATTGGGGCCGTAAATGTTATAAAAATAATTAAAATTGAATCAAACTCCAATAAAAAGAAAAACAAAACCATACTAAAAGGCTATAACTCTGACTATTATGGCTTTAAGAAATCTTTAAAACCGCTCTTACAAACACATCATAAAAAAGCACTTATACTTGGCACAGGGGGCTCTGCAAAAGCAGTTTCATTTGCCTTAACCAAACTCGGAATACCCAGTGTTTTTGTAAGTAGAAATCCAAAAGAGGATGCCATTAATTACGATCAACTTAATATATTAACTTTTGATAGGTATCAAATTATTATTAATTGCACTCCGCTTGGCACAAGTCCAAACATAACAGAATTTCCTCAAATACCTTACAATTTCCTTACAGACAAGCATATTGCATTCGACTTAATATACAACCCCGAAGAAACGGAGTTCTTAAAAAGAGCAAAGAAAAATGGGGCAGTCACAAAAAACGGATATGAAATGTTACTTTTTCAAGCGGAAAAAGCATGGCAAATTTGGAATAAAAAATAAAAGTAATGAACATCAAACTCATAGCTATTGGCAAGACTGACAACAAAGCATTACAAACCTTGATTGATGATTATGCAAAACGATTGTCCTTTTACATAAAATATGAAATAGAAATAATTCCTGATATAAAAAATGTTAAAAATCTATCTGAAAGTCAGCAAAAAGAAAAAGAAGGCGAACTAATTTTATCAAAAGTAGGACCAACTGAGCAACTCATCTTACTAGATGAAAATGGTATTTCGTTTTCAAGTGTTGGATTTTCTGAATATTTACAAAAGAAAATGAATACTGGGGCAAAAACATTAGTATTTGTTATAGGTGGCCCATACGGGTTTAGCGAAAAAGTTCATGAAAAATCATCAAGTAAAGTGTCACTTTCAAAAATGACCTTTTCACATCAAATGGTTCGATTATTTTTCACCGAACAGCTCTACAGAAGTTTTACCATTTTGAAAAATGAACCGTACCACCATCAATAGATGTTTTATTTGTTCAAATCTTGCTGGCTATCTTCGTAAATTCTAAACTGTAGAATAAAAAAATATATTCAATATATTTCCAAATGTCATTATCCTTTTCTTTATAATTTGCCCACAAGCTTAATCGTTTCAATTGCTTCCTTAACATCGTGAACTCTTAGTATATTCGCCCCTTTTTGCAAACCTATTGTATTTAAAACAGTAGTCCCATTTAATGCTAATTCGGCAGAAGATTCTAACGTTTTATATATCATTGACTTCCTTGAAACACCTAATAAAATTGGCAGATTAAGCATCTGAAAAAAATCAAGATTATTTAAAACTTCAAAATTTTGCTCGATAGTTTTTGCAAATCCAATACCAGGGTCAATTACTAAATCGTTGATACCTTTACTTCTTGCAAGTGCAACGTTTTGAGAAAAATAAAATAGCATTTCTTTGATAATATCCGAATAAACTGTCATGCTTTGCATTGTTTGTGGATCTCCTTTCATATGCATCATAATATAAGGAACCTGAAGCTCAGCTACGACAGACATCATTAAAGGGTCCAAACGCCCAGCAGAAATATCATTAATTAAAGCTGCGCCATTATCAATCCCTACCCTAGCCACATGTGAACGAAATGTGTCTATAGAAATTATAGCTTTAGGAAAATGTTTTAAAACTAATTTTAAAACAGGAAGCAATCTTGATATTTCTAATTCCTCTGAAACAAATTCAGCATCAGGCTTACTCGAATATGCTCCAATATCAATAAAAGTAGCACCCTCAAACAATAACTTCTCAACCTGAAGTAGAATTGCTTTGTCGGAGGAATATTTACCACCATCATAAAAAGAATTTGGAGTAATATTTAATATCCCCATGACTCTTGGAGTGGTCAAATCGATAAGTTTTCCGTGGCAATTTATTGTCATTGTTAATCTTAACTGAGTTATAAGATTTTGTACTTTGTACTTCAATCTTTATTCTTTACTTTTGGGCTGACCTTAGGTCTAGGCGTACGAAAGTAAAAAAATTGTTCCAAAAAAACATTAAAATGAATAAAACTTCTCAAGAATATGACAAGGTCACAGCAATTTGCAGACAACTTTTTGCCAACAAAATGAAAGACTATGGAAGTGCATGGAGAATTCTAAGATTACCATCATTAACAGACCAAATTTACATAAAGGCGCAACGCATTAGAAGTTTGCAACACAATGAGATTCGAAAAGTAGATGAGGACGAAACATCCGAGTTTATTGGAATTATAAATTACTCTATTATGGCTTTAATCCAATTGGATAAAGGCGTGGTTGAACAGCCTGATTTAGATCCCCAAAATGCAATTCAACTATATGATGAAAAAATAGAAATTACAAAATCATTAATGGAAAACAAAAATCACGATTATGGTGAAGCCTGGAGAGAAATGCGAGTTAGCTCTTTAACTGATTTAATACTTCAAAAATTGCTAAGAGTGAAACAAATAGAGGACAATAAAGGTAAAACTATAGTTTCTGAAGGAATCGACGCAAATTATCAAGACATGATTAACTATGCCGTATTTGCTCTAATTTTGATGAAATTTAAACAGTAGCCCCAAATAAAATTGTAATTTAAATTTATAAAAATGAGAATATCAAAAACTACAATAGCTTGGACATTAAGAATAATTTTAGCCCTGCTTTTTATTATTTCGGCCTTTGCAAAATTATCAAAATCCCAATTATTAGATTCCCCTTATTTTGCTATTTCAACCTTTGAAGTAAAACAACTTTATCCAATGGGCTTTTCAGAGGGTATTGCTCCCTTCTTTTCAAGAGTGCTCATTGGCATTGAATTGGCTTTGGGATTTTTGTTATTACAAAAGAATTATTTACGCAAATTTATAATTCCAGTTACCCTCCTCCTACTTGTAGCTTTTATTGGGCATCTTAGTTATGTTACTTTTGCAAGCGGAGGCAATTCAGGAAATTGTGGTTGCTTTGGCGAATTAATTCCGATGACTCCCATTGAGGCAATTATAAAAAACTTTATAGCTGTTGGTTTACTCGTATATCTTTATATACTCCTACCGAAAAACGCCGCTGCAGGTAACTTTTGGATTTTAACCACGGTACTCTTCGCGACTATATTGGGTATTTTTATGTTGGCCCCAATTCAGCCAGTAGCATCTAAATATGAAGTTTCAATTCCAAATGAAACGCCTGTAGACAGTGTGAAAATAGTAGGAGTTGACACAACAAAAACCCTAATTTTGAAAGACACAATAAAGAAAGAAGTAGTAACAAATCCGGTTGAAACATTAGAAAAAATAGAACCCTTGAAACACAAATCAGGGTATAGTCAATATTTTTCTAAAATTGACACGGGTAGAAAAACACTTTGCTTCTTTGTGCCAGGCTGTGATCATTGTAGGATAGCTGCTAAAGATTTAACCGAATTAAAAAAGAGTGATAAAAACTTCCCTGAAATATCAATACTCTTTATGAATGAAGAAGCCGATTTAATTCCTGCATTTTTTAAAGAAGCCGGTGCCGAATATCCATATAAAATAATTGAAATAATTCCTTTTTGGAAAGTTTTAGGATCTGGTAAAGACACCCCTGGAGTCAAGTATTTATGGAACGGAAATGAATATAAATACTACTGGGGTATAAATGAAAATAAATTTGATGCTACTGATTATAAAAATTTAATAAACAAACCATTCTCAGAATTGAAAAAATAATAAGCTCAAGTGAAATTAATAAAATGAATTATTAAAGAAAAAAACTTAACTAATTTTATAAGATTTATAAAAAATGAAAAAAATAATTATTGTAATAGTGGCTTTGATTATGATTATAACCTACGCATTTTCTCAACTTCAAAGTGAAAAATTTTCGGAAAAAACTTTAAAAAACAAACTAATTACTTTGGATAACAAAGCGATTACTTTTGAAGATATTTTGAAAAAGCATAAAGGGAAAACAACTGTAATTGAAATTTGGGCCTCTTGGTGTAGTGATTGTGTAAAAGCAATGCCAAAAGTAAAAGAAATGCAAGCCAACAATCCAAATGTAAATTATGTTTTTATTTCTATGGACAAATCATTTGAAAAATGGGAAGCTGGAATTGATAAATATGAAGTAAAAGGAGATAATTATTGGGTTACAGATGGTATGAAAGGTGAGTTTGGTTCAAGTATAGATGTGGATTGGATTCCTAGATACATCATTTTAGACAAAACAGGGAAAATACTTTTATATAGAGCAATAGAAAGCGATTTTGACAAAATTAATGAGCAATTAAAAAATTTAAAATAATGAGAAAAAAAATTATAGCCGGTAATTGGAAGATGAATAAAAATGCGGAGGAAACTGAGGATTTATTAAACGATTTGATAAGAGAATTACCTGATTCCGAAGTAGAAGTTATAGTTGCACCAACATTTATTAATCTGGCATCAGCTGTTAATCATCTCGAATTTACACCCTTTGAAGTAGCAGCCCAAAACATGAGTCAATTTGAAAATGGAGCTTACACTGGTGAAATTTCTGCAGACATGTTAAAAAGTATAGGAGTAAATAAGGTTATTATTGGCCATTCTGAACGTAGAGCTTATTTTAATGAATCCAATGCTATATTGGCAGCTAAAGTTTCCACAGCATTGGCAAATTCAATGTCAGTCATTTATTGTTTTGGTGAAGAACTATCAGACAGACAAAATGGGCAACATTTTAATGTAGTAGAAAATCAACTTCAAGAAGGATTATTTCACCTAAAAAATTCAGATTGGGATCATATTGTTTTAGCTTACGAACCGGTTTGGGCTATTGGAACAGGCGAAACTGCCTCACCTGAACAAGCACAAGAAATGCATAAATTTATCAGAGAAACAGTTGAAAAAAAATATGGAAATACAATTTCAGACAGAGTTTCCATTTTATATGGAGGAAGTGTAAAAGCAGATAATGCTAAGGAAATTTTCTCAAAACCCGATGTTGATGGCGGACTTATTGGAGGCGCAGCATTAAAAGCAACTGATTTTGCAATCATAGTCAATTCTATATAAGAAAAAAGTGTTCCTTAGCAAAGCACTATATTAATTTGAAAGTTTTTTTTTATAAAATAATTTAAAAATTGTATTTTATCGATATTATATTACTTTTTATCGATTTTTGTACTTATTTTTGAAAGCTGTTCTATAAAAAATTGGTTCCATGAAAAAAATTTTACTCTTTGCATTACTTTTTACAAATACGATTAATGTCTTTGCTCAAGTAGACATCCAAAAAAGATTTCAGTCCGACTCCCGAAAATATTACAAATGGAATCAAGAATTTGAAAAATATGAATTAAGAGAAACTGAATTTGAAAATGCCGTAATAGACATTCGTGAAATAGGATCAAAATCTAATGGATACATCGTAATAAGCATGGTTGATAACGGGGCTGTTAGATTGCATCATGGTTCAATCACTGAATTTTCTCAAACTAGTGAAGAGGAAGGAACTTGGTCAATGCGGTCAAAATTTATGAGAGCAAAATTGGTTTATAACCCAAAAGAGAATACAATTACCTATTTATATGATGTTGATGGCAAGAGGTACAGTAAGTTAATGGTTTTTAATGTAAAACCAGACGAAGTGCCAAATGCAAGTTTAAAAGCAACGGTAAATTCAGAAGACTAATTTCTTCAAAATGCTTCTAAGGTGCTAGTGTATTCTTATATTTGCAAAAAAAATGTCAATTACTTATCTTGCCTACCATTTTTCTGTTGAACCTAAAGAGTTGGGATCAGAAATTTTAATCGCCGAACTTGGAGAAAAACCTTTTGAAAGTTTTATGGAAACTGAATTTGGTTTTAGCGCCTACATTCAAAAAGAGCAATGCTATGATACCATACTAAACGGTATTTTTGCACTAGAATCTGAAGAGTTCATAATATCATATATTATTGAAGAAATTGCGCAAGTTAATTGGAATGAAGAATGGGAAAAAAATTTCGATCCCATTGATGTAGATGGTAAATGCCATGTGAGAGCACCATTTCATCCAAAAACAAATGCTGAGTTTGACATTGTTATTGAGCCCAAAATGAGTTTTGGCACGGGTCACCATGAGACAACTCATATGATGATTCAACATCTTTTAGAAACCGATATAAACCAAAAGAAAACACTAGACATGGGTTGTGGCACAGCAATTTTA
The DNA here is from genome assembly GCA_945907225.1 of Flavobacterium psychrophilum. Classification (GTDB taxonomy): domain Bacteria; phylum Bacteroidota; class Bacteroidia; order Flavobacteriales; family Flavobacteriaceae; genus Flavobacterium; species Flavobacterium psychrophilum_Q. The sequence continues at coordinate 18,459 of CAMDSN010000006.1, forward strand.
GCTATACTTGCTGAGATTAAAGGAGCGCAACCAATTGATGCCATAGATATTGACAATTGGTGTTATTTAAACTCAATTGAAAATATAACACGCAATGATTGTAAAGCCATCTCGGTTTTTGAAGGCGATGCAAATTTGTTACACGGAAAAAAATACGATTTAATAATTGCTAACATCAATAGGAATATCTTACTTAATGATATGACACAGTATGTAGACTGTTTATCTAAAAACGGAACACTATTATTGAGCGGATTCTATAATGAGGACATTGCAGTTATTAATCAAAGTTGTACAGAAAAAGGGTTGTCACTTGTTAAACAACTGGAAAGAAATAATTGGGTTGCATTGAAATATGTAAATTAGCATTTCAAAAATCTACAATCCGGAAACTTGATTAAATATGAGTACAATTGAAAAAGTAAAAGAAGACGTTTCAGTAGCTGAAAAAGAGGGAATCAATAATGAAATTGTTTTGTATAATGATGATTTCAATACTTTTGACCATGTAATATTCACGTTAATAAAAGTATGTAAACACACATCCGAACAAGCTGAACAATGTGCTATTTTAGTTCATTACAAAGGGCAATGTACAGTAAAGACAGGTGTTTTTGAAGAACTAAAACCCCAATGCACCCAATTATTAGAGGCGGGATTGAGTGCTGAAATTATTTAAATTTCCAATCAAATTCATCAGAATCAGTTATAATTGCTCCTATTTCTACTCGCTTAACCTCATCATATTCTGATTGAAGTATCAACCAGTTGCTTTCATTGAAATGGTTTTCTATGGTATCTATATTTTCTAATGTCCATGTCTTAAATGGCAATTCTGATTTTATGAAATGAATATTGGTTCCAATTACCTTTTTACTTAAAATAGTGATTTCGGGATGTGAACAAATGATATAACCCAACCTAAAATCTTCATCTTGATAAAATGTTAAACTCAATTTTTGTAAATAATACAAGAAAATAACATTCCCTTCGTCATCGTAGTATGTTTTATTTGGAGTTCCGTAAAGGGCAATGACATCCTTTTGCCACATACCAAAAAGTAATTTATCGAGGCCTTGTTTTAGGTTTATAATCATATAAAATTAACTAGTATTGAAACACTCCAAACTCACTTTTTATGGTAAGTTTTTTGCCGTCACTCGCTTCCACCCGACCAACAATTTGGGCATCAACTCCAAACGATTTTGAAATTTCAATAATATCATTTGCGATTTCAATTGGAACATAAAGTTCCATTCTATGACCACAATTAAACACTTGATACATTTCTCTCCAATCTGTTTTAGACTGTTCTTGTATAAGTTTAAATAGCGGCGGAATGGGAAATAAATTATCTTTAATAATATGCAAATCATCAATAAAATGCAATATTTTAGTTTGTGCGCCACCCGAACAGTGAACCATACCATGAATTTGATTTGACTTAAACGTGTTGAGTATCGCTTTTATAATTGGCGCATAGGTTCGTGTTGGAGACAACACCAATTCACCTGCGTTTAAAGGGGAATTAGCCACTGGTTCCGTTAGATTCATAGACCCTGAATACACTAATTCTCGTGGAACATTACTATCAAAACTTTCTGGATATTTGTTGGCTAAATAGTGCGCAAAAACATCATGGCGAGCAGAAGTTAGTCCATTACTTCCCATACCACCATTATATTTAGTTTCATAATTAGCTTTCCCAAAAGAGGCTAAACCAACAATCACATCGCCCGACTGAATATTTGCATTATCAATAACGTCACTCCTTTTCATTCGGGCAGTAACAGTAGAATCTACAATTATAGTTTTTACCAAGTCTCCAACATCTGCGGTTTCACCTCCTGTTGAATGAATAGTTACACCAAAAGTCTTAAGCTCTGCAATCAGTTCTTCGGTTCCGTTTATAATGGCAGAAAGCACTTCACCCGGAATCAAATTTTTATTTCTTCCAATGGTTGATGAAAGCATGATATTATCAGTAGCGCCTACACAAAGTAAATCGTCAATATTCATAATTAAGGCATCTTGTGCTATACCTTTCCAAACGGAAATATCGCCGGTTTCTTTCCAATACATATAGGCTAAAGACGATTTTGTTCCGGCGCCATCGGCATGCATAATGAGGCAATAGTTATCATCATTAGTCAGATAATCAGGGACAATTTTACAGAAAGCTTTGGGGAATAATCCTTTGTCGATGTTTTTGATAGCGTTGTGAACATCTTCTTTTGAAGCTGAAACTCCACGAAGATTATACCGTTGACTGTTATCGGAACTCATGTGTAGTAGTTAGTTACCCTTTGACAAGCTTAGGGTTAAGTTGTGCCGTAAAGATATGTCTAATGTGTGAATTAGACAATTTGAAGATGAAATGATTTGAATATTTTTAGATAAAAAAACAATTATTTTCATTTTCAAATTGATTTATTTCTCTACAATCAATATTTCTACACGACGATTCTCTTCTTCTTCTTTTTCAGTTGTTTCTGGTATGGGATGAATGGGTCTAAGAGTTCCAAATCCTTTGTAAGTCATACGATTTCTTGGGATTTTATTCCGAATTAAGAAAGTATAGATGGCTCTGGCTCGTCTGGTAGAAACGTCATTTATA